>CACGTU010000001.1 GCA_902576045.1 uncultured Pelagibacteraceae bacterium
CAATGATTTATGTGCCAGCAAAATTTGCCTCATCGGCAATTATAGAGGCAATTGATGCATCTATAGAATTAATTGTTTGTGTGACAGAGGGTATACCTGTCCTTGATATGTTAAGAGTAAAACAGCATTTAAATAAATCTAAATCAAGATTAATTGGACCTAACTGCCCAGGCATTATCACGCCAGATGAATGCAAAATAGGAATTATGCCTGGAAATATTCATAAAAAAGGATCAGTTGGTATAGTTTCGCGATCAGGAACATTAACTTATGAAGCTGTTGCTCAAACAACTGAAAATGGGTTAGGGCAAACTACTTGTATAGGTATTGGTGGGGATCCTATTAATGGAACAAATTTTATTGATTGCTTAGATCTTTTTTTGAATGATGAGGATACAAAATCAATCTTAATGATAGGTGAAATAGGAGGAACAGCAGAAGAAGAGGCTGCTGAGTTTGTAAAAAATCATAATATAAAAAAACCAATTGTTGGATTTGTAGCAGGATTAACAGCACCTCCTGGTAGAAGAATGGGGCATGCTGGTGCAATAATTTCAGGAGGTAAAGGTGGCGCAGAAGATAAAATAAAAAAAATGGAAGAAAGTGGTATTACAATTGCAAAATCCCCTTCTGAGATAGGGAAAACTCTTTTTAATAAATTGTCTAGTTGATAATATTTTTTTAGTAATATAGCTTAACGATATAGACAAATGTCATCTTCAAAAAACTTAGAGTATAAAAAACATCATTCCTGAATAAGACAAATAGTGCATTTATAGAGGAGATGTATGTAAGATTTTTGAACCAAGATCCAAATCTTGCAGATAGTTGGAAAGATTATTTTGAAGGTATTCAGGACGAAGCAGAAGTTATTTTAAATGATATTAATGGACCATCATGGAAACCTGAAGGGGTAAGAATAAATTCCAATAATATAGAAAAAATAATAGAAAAAAATGGCAATGCATCCAAAGATGTATCTGATAAATTTAATTTTCAAGTAGTTGCAAATTCCAACAAAGAATCCATAAGTGCTGTAGCACTTATAAGAGCTTATAGGCTAAGAGGACATTTACTTGCAAAGTTAGATCCTCTAGAAATGATGACGACAGAATATTTAGATGAGTTACATCCTGAATATTATGGTTTTGATAAGAAAAACTACGATAAAAAAATTGAACTTAATGGTGTAATAAACAGGGAGAAAGCAAGCGTACGAGAGATACTTCAATTCTTAAAGAAAACTTATTGTGGCCCAGTTGGTTATGAGTACATGCATATCTCCAATCCAACTGAAAGAAAATGGTTTAGAGATAGAGTTGAAAAAGACGAGAATGCATTAAAATTTACTAACAATGGAAAAGATGCAATTTTAAATAAGCTTATTCAAGCTGAAGGTTTTGAAAAGTTTTTACATACAAAATACGTTGGAACCAAAAGATTTGGCTTAGATGGTGGGGAAAGTTTGATACCTGCGTTAGAGCAAATCATAAAAATTGGAGGACAGTTTAAAATTAAAGAAGTTAAAATAGGCATGTCTCATAGAGGACGATTAAACGTATTAGCAAACGTTTTACAAAAATCTTACAAAAGAATTTTTAATGAGTTTGCTGGAGAAATGAGTGGTAACACTAAAGATAGTGCTGGAGATGTGAAGTATCATTTGGGAGCTTCCTCAAACAGAGAATTTGATGGAAATTCGGTACATGTCAGTCTTACAGATAATCCATCTCATCTAGAGGCTGTAAATCCAGTTGTTTTAGGACAAACACGAGCAAAGCAATTTTTTCATGGCGATAAAGAAAGAAATAAAGTTATACCTATTCTTATCCATGGTGATGCTGCGTTTGCTGGCCAAGGAGTTGTATCTGAGTGTTTTGCAATGTCAGGGCTACCTGGTCACAACACTGGAGGAACAATTCATATAATTGTAAATAACCAAATAGGATTTACTACAAGCCCAAGATTTGCACGTTCATCACCATATCCATCTGATGTTGGGAAAATGGTAGATGCACCAATAATTCATGTCAATGGAGATAATCCTGAAGCTGTAGTTTACGCGACAAGAGTAGCAACAGAGTTTAGATTAAAATTTAACAGAGATGTGGTTATTGATCTAATTTGCTATAGAAGATTTGGTCATAACGAAGGAGATGAGCCATCTTTTACCCAGCCTTTAATGTATAAGAAAATAAGATCTCACCCGTCTACGGTAAATATTTATGGAGAAAAACTAGTAAATGAAAATCTTTTCTCTAAAGATCAACTTAATTTAAAAATTCAAGAGTTTAAGAATTTATTAGACGATCAATTTAAAACTGCGAAAGACTATAAACCGAAAATAGAATGGTTTGAGGGAACATGGTCAAGATACAAACCAGAAAAAGGAAAAGATAGACGAGGTGTTACAGGAGCTGACATTAAAATTTTAAAAGAAATTTCAAATAAAATTAATATTGTTCCACAAGAAAAAAATATTCATAAAACAATTATTAAAATTCTTGACTCCAGAAGACAAACAGTTGAGCAAGGTGTTGGAATTGACTGGGCTACAGCAGAGGCTTTAGCTTTTGGTTCTTTATTGGAGGAGGGATATCCAGTTAGATTGGTTGGCCAAGATTCAGGAAGAGGGACTTTTAGTCAAAGACATTCCGTTCTAAGAAATCAAATTGATAATTCCAGATATATTCCTTTGAACAATATATCAAAATATCAAAAAAATTTTGAAGTTGTTGATAGTTTTTTATCAGAACTCGCAGTCCTAGGATTTGAATATGGATATAGTTTAGTTGAACCAAATACTCTTACTTTGTGGGAAGCACAGTTTGGAGATTTTGCTAATGGTGCTCAAGTAATTATTGACCAATTTATTGCATCTGGAGAAAGGAAATGGAATAGAGCCTCAGGATTAGTAATGCTGCTACCCCATGGATATGAAGGTCAAGGTCCAGAGCATTCTTCCGCAAGATTGGAGAGATATCTACAGTTATGTGCAAATGATAATCTTCAAATTATGAATTGCACTACTCCAGCTAACTATTTTCATGCATTGAGAAGACAAATGCACAGAGACTTTAGAAAGCCTTTAATTATGATGACACCAAAGTCCTTACTAAGAAATAAATTATGTGTATCAAATATAGAGGATTTTAGTAGAGAAAATACATTTCACAGAGTACTCTGGGATCACGCTTTAGATCCTAAAGCTGAGGGTTTTTTAAAATTAAAAGATAAATCAAAGATAAGAAAAGTTATTATGTGTTCTGGTAAAGTTTACTTTGATTTATTGGCAGCAAGAGAGAAACTAAAAGTTGATGACGTTGCATTGTATAGAATTGAACAATTATACCCATTTCCTGCAAAAGCTCTTGTAAAAGAACTTAGACCATTTGCAAATAATTCAAATTTTTTTTGGTGCCAAGAGGAACCAAAAAATATGGGCGCATGGTTCTCAGTAAGAGATTATATACAATGGACATTAGAAACTATTAAGGCTAAAAATAGTAAAATTTCTTATATAGGAAGAAATCCTGATGCTTCACCTGCAACAGGTTACGCAAAAAGACATCTTTCAGAACAACAAGAAATTATTAATAAAGTATTTGAATAAATGAGTGAAAAAATTCTAGTCCCTGTGCTTGGAGAGAGTATTACTGAGGCAACAGTATCCAAGTGGTTAAAGAAACAGGGCGACAGTGTCATTGCAGATGAAGCTGTAGTTGAACTTGAAACTGATAAAGTAAATTTAGAAGTACCAGCATCAACACATGGTGTTATTGCAGAGATTAATGCCAACGAAGGAGATACAGTTGAAGTAGGAGCAGTTTTAGGAGTGATTTCAGAGACTGCAAATAAAACAGAAAATAAACCTTCGAGTCAAGTTATAGAAGATCAAAAATACCAAGTAGAGGAGAACCCTAAAATATTTGAGACTAAAGTCGAACCAACATTAAAAACTAAAGAAAAAGACAATGTTATAAGCTTGGATGTAGAAAAAAAACAAAAAGTATTAGAAACTTCAGATGAAGAACAGCCATTTGTTTTAACAGATGAAGTATTAGAGCCAAATGCAGAAGAAACAAAAATAAATCCAATATTATCCCCTGCTGTAAGAAAAATGGTTGCAGAAAAAAAAATTGATTTAGAACAAGTAAAACCTACAGGAAAAGATGGCAGAATATTAAAAGGCGACTTAATTAGTATGATGGGCGCCAATCCTCAACCGAACCAAAGAAAAATTCAATTTGGTGAAGAGGAAAGAATTAAGATGTCTAGGTTAAGACAGACTATTGCAAAAAGATTAAAGGAAGCCCAGGAAAATGCAGCTATGTTAACCACTTTTAATGAGGTTGATATGTCAGGTATAATGTCGATGCGAAAAGAAAATCAAGAAGATTTTCAGGCAAGATATGGAATTAAACTTGGATTTATGTCCTTTTTTGTAAAAGCTTGCGTGGTTGGTTTAAAATTATTTCCAGCAATAAATGCAGAAATAGAGGGACAGGAAATAATATATAAAAATTACTATAATATTAGCTTTGCTGTTGGAACTGAAAAAGGTTTAGTAGTACCAGTTTTAAAAAATGCTGACGAAATGTCTTTTGCTGACATAGAGAAAGAAATTAAAAATCTATCAGAAAAAGCAAAAAATAATTCTTTAGTTATTGAGGATTTACAAGGTGGTACATTTACAATCAGCAATGGGGGAGTGTATGGTTCAATGTTGTCTACCCCGATTTTAAATCCTCCTCAGTCAGGTGTATTAGGAATGCACAATATTGTTGAAAGACCTGTTGTTCAAGATAATGAAATTAAAGTAAAACCAATAATGTATCTTGCACTTTCATATGACCATAGGATTATAGATGGAAAAGACTCAGTTTCTTTTTTAAAAACAGTTAAAGAAAACCTTGAAGATCCAAGGAGATTATTTTTAAATATTTAAATGTCAGAAAAATTTGATGTAACAGTAATTGGTGGTGGCCCTGGTGGGTATGTCTGTGCAATAAGATTATCACAACTAGGTCTAAAAACTGCATGCATTGAATCCAGAGGATCGCTTGGTGGAACCTGCTTAAATGTAGGGTGTATTCCGTCAAAAAGCTTATTGAACTTATCTGAAAATTATCACAAGGCAAAAAATTTTGAAAAGATTGGTATCGAAATTGGTGAAATTAAATTGAACCTTGGAAAGATGATGAAAAATAAAGAAAAGGCTGTAACCGTTTTAACAAAGGGAATAGAATTTTTGTTCAAAAAAAATAAGGTTTCTTATTTCAAAGGCAAAGGGTCATTTAAGAGCTCAAATGAAATATTAGTTTCTGGGGATGGAGAAGAAACAGTTATTGAGACTGAAAAAGCAATAATTAGTACTGGTTCAGAGCCTGTATCAATACCTGGAATGGAATTTGATGAGGAAAAAATAATCTCGTCTACTGGAGCATTATCCTTGGAAAAATTACCAAAAAAAATGGTTGTAGTTGGTGGAGGATATATTGGTTTGGAAATGGGTTCAGTTTGGTCAAGACTTGGAACAGAAGTAGAAGTTGTTGAATTTCTAGATCATATTACACCTGGTATGGACCGTGAGATATCAACTGAATTCATGAAGATACTTAAAAAACAAGGAATAAAATTTAAATTAAATACCAAGGTTGAAAAAATTACAAAAAATGAAAATGGAGTTATCCTAGAGGTAATTGATAAAGAAAATAAGAAAAATAATATAGAAGCTGATGTTGTCCTTATTTCAGTTGGAAGACGACCATACACGACCGGTTTAAAATTAGAAAATGTAGGTGTTAAAACTGATGAAAAAGGAAAAGTAAAAGTAGATAAAAATTTTGAAACAAATATTAAAAACATATTTGCTATTGGTGATGTTATTGATGGTCCTATGTTAGCTCACAAAGCAGAAGAGGAAGGAATTGCAGTTGCAGAATTTATTGCTGGTCAATCAGGACATGTTAATTACGAGATTATACCTGGTGTAATTTATACCTCTCCAGAAGTTGCTTCAGTAGGAAAAACTGAGGAACAATTAAATGAAAAAAAAATTAATTTTAAAGTTGGAAAATTTCCTTTTATGGCAAATTCAAGAGCAAAAGCAATAGATGAGCCTGAAGGTTTTGTAAAAATACTTGCTGATGCAACTTCTGATAAAGTTTTAGGAGTACATATTATAGGCCCACACGCTGGAGAAATGATTGCTGAAATGGCTATCGCAATGGAGTTTGGTGCAAGTTCAGAGGACATAGCGAGAACTTGCCATGCGCACCCAACATTTTCAGAGGCAATAAAAGAAGCAGCTTTATCTGTAGAAAAAAGACAGATTCACTCTTAATATATTTCATAATATCAATTATGAAATATCCAATTTTATTACCTAATATTTTTGATCATCCATTTACTTATGAAAGTGAAAGTAAATTAAATATAGGTGACTATGTAAATGTACCCTTTGGCTCAAAAACAATAACAGGTGTTGTATGGGATAAATTTGAGGAGAATAATAATAAAAATTTTAAAATTAAATCAATTAAAGAAAGATTAAATATTTTTTCATTAAAAAAACAAACCATAAATTTTTTAAATTGGTTTTCAGATTATAACCTTATTCCACTTGGTATGACACTCAAGCTTCACTTTCTAAGTGGAAAAGCTATAGAAATGCAAAAAAAAGAGGAATATCAAAAATATTCTAAAAAGTTTGGTAAACAGCAATTTAATTTATCTAATGAGCAAATAAAAGCCTATAAAGAAATAATAAAAAAAGATGACAAATTTAGAGTACACTTACTACAAGGCACAACTGGCTCAGGAAAGACAATTGTTTACTTTAATTCAATAAAAAAAATTCTTGATCAGGGAAAACAATCTTTAATTTTATTACCAGAAATTGGCCTCACGGGAGAATTTGAAAAGAAATTTAAGAATTTTTTTGGTTTTGAGGCAGCCATTTGGCACTCAAAAATAACTCCAAAAATGAAAAAAATTATTTGGAGTGGATTAGCGTCAGGATTAATAAAAGTAGTTATTGGTGCAAGATCATCATTATTTTTACCTTTTAAAAACTTGGGATTGATTACCGTGGATGAGGAACATGATCAGTCTTATAAACAAGATGAGGGTGTTATTTATAATGCAAGAGATATGGCGATTGCTCGTGCCAGTAATGAAAATATACCTATTAATCTAGTAACAGCTGTTCCATCTATAGAAACTTATGCAAATGTTAAAAATGAAAAATATTATCATTCAAGGTTGATAAAAAGATATAAGGATGCAAAATTACCTAACCATCACATTATAGATCTTAATCAATACAAACTTGCAAAAAAATCATTTATTTCATCGAAAACTTTAGAAAAAGTAAATGACCATCTTCTAAAAGGTGATCAAATACTTTTCTTTATCAATAGAAGAGGTTTTGCTCCGTACGTTTTATGTAAAAAATGTTTGAATGTATTTTCATGCCCAAATTGTTCAATTAATCTTGTTTATCATAAAAATAATAAAAAACTTCTCTGCCATTATTGTGGCTACACTTCTTACTTGAATAGAAAATGTAAAAAAAAAGATAACTGTGAATTTATTTTTAGTGGGCCAGGTGTTGAAAAAATTGCTGAGGATGTGGAAATATTATTTCCAAACAAAAAAATAAATATTTTTTCAAGCGATACAATGAATAAAGCTTCAGGAAAAAAAATTTTAGATAAAATTATTTCTGGAGAAATTAATATACTTATCGGAACCCAATTAATCTCAAAAGGTTTTCATTTTCCTAATTTAAATTGTATTGTTGTATTAGATATTGATTTAACTTCACAAGGACACGATCTAAGAAGTGCAGAGAAGAATTTACAATTATATCATCAACTTTCTGGTCGAGCAGGTCGAGCAGGCAAGCCTGCTAATATTTATTTTCAAACTTTAAATTTAAAAACTCAAGTAATTGATCAATTAACTCATCAAGATCCATTTAAGTTTTTAGATCATGAATTAGAACTTCGTAAACAAAACAACCTCCCACCTTTTGAAAGATTTGTCTCATTAATTTTAACCTCAGAAGATGAAAAATTATTATATGATGAAGCTTCAAAATTTAAAAACAAGCTTACTAGTAAAATTAGCGAAAAAATTCTTGGTCCTGTTAATGCTCCTGTATTTAGAATTAAGAGAAAGTTTAGAAGTAGGCTTTTAATAAGAGCAAAGAAAAACAGCAATATTCAAAAAAAACTCAAAATGATCTTAAAAGAAATTAAATTTTCCAAAGGAATGAAACTAACAGTTGATGTTGACCCTGTAAGCTTCAATTAGTCCACTAAATACAGACATTTTTTAAAATCTGAGTCTTGAAGACTGATAATTGGTGTGTTAATTAAGCGAAATTTTTATAAAACATCTTCATATTTGAGAACTAAATTGACTAAAATTAATACTTCAGTGACATCAAATAATAGCTACTCTCAAGCTCTGTTTGAGTTAGCCTCTGAAAATAATGTTCTTTTAGAATTAGAAGAGCAAACCTCAGCTTTATTGAAATTAATAAAAACAAGTTCAGATTTTAGAGATTTGATTAAAAATCCAACAACAAAAAGTGATGATCTAATTAAGATAATGGATGAGATTGCAAATCAAAATAAATTTAATGGATTGTTAAAAAGATTTATCAGTTTTTTAATTAAAAAGAGAAGATTCTTTTACGTTGAAAAAATATTTAACGATTATTTAGACGTATGCTCCAGATCTAGAGGAGAAATTAAAGCAGAACTTTCAGCAGCCAAAGAGTTAAATAAAAATGATATAGATAAAGTTAAAAATGAGCTAGCTGAAAATTTTGGCTCAAATATAAAATTAAACTATAAACATGATCCAAGTTTAATTGGTGGGTTGGTTATTAAAGTAGGTAGTACTATGGTTGATACCTCCATTAAAAATAAATTACATCAAATACAAAAGCAAATGATAGAGGCATAAATGGAAATAAATCCTTCAGAAGTAACTAAGATTTTAAAAGAACAAATTAAACAATTTGGAGACAAAGCTGAAGTTTCTGAAGTTGGGCAAGTATTATCTGTAGGCGATGGTATTGCAAGAATTTACGGTCTAGATAATGTTCAAGCTGGTGAAATGGTTGAGTTTTCAGATGGATCAAAAGGTATGGCATTAAACCTTGAAAGTGAAAATGTGGGTGTTGTAATTTTTGGTGACGATAGAGCTGTAAAAGAAGGCGATACAGTCAAAAGAACAGGAGCTATTGTTGATACCCCAGTTGGAAAAGAGCTTCTAGGAAGAGTCGTTGATGGTTTAGGAAACCCGATAGATGGCAAAGGTGCTCTAGATAAAGGTATTAAGAAAAGTAGGGTTGAGGTAAAAGCGCCTGGAATTATTCCAAGAAAGTCAGTTAGTGAACCTATGCAAACAGGTTTAAAATCAATCGACAGTTTGGTTCCAATTGGAAGAGGTCAGAGAGAATTAATCATTGGAGACAGACAAACTGGAAAAACTGCAGTTGCAATTGATGCAATCATCAACCAAAAAAAAATTAATGAGTCTGGCGATGAAAAACAAAAACTTTATTGTATTTACGTTGCCATTGGTCAAAAAAGATCAACTGTAAGACAAATTGAAAAGACTTTAGAGGAAGCTGGAGCAATGGAGTATACAACTATTGTTGCTGCAACCGCTTCTGATGCTGCCCCTCTTCAATTTCTGGCACCATATACAGGATGTGCAATGGGAGAATACTTTAGAGATAATGGAATGCACGCATTAATTATTTATGATGACTTATCAAAACAAGCAGTTGCATATAGACAAATGTCTCTGTTATTGAGAAGACCTCCAGGAAGAGAAGCTTACCCAGGTGATGTATTTTATTTACATAGTAGATTATTAGAGAGAGCCGCAAAACTAGGAGATGATCATGGTGGCGGATCATTGACAGCACTGCCAATAATTGAAACTCAGGGTGGAGACGTATCTGCTTTTATTCCAACAAATGTAATATCAATTACAGATGGGCAAATTTTTCTTGAAACAGAGCTATTCAATCAAGGAATTAGACCCGCAATCAACGTTGGTCTGTCAGTTTCAAGAGTAGGGTCTTCTGCTCAAACTAAAGCAATGAAAAAGGTTTCTGGATCAATGAAACTAGAGCTGGCTCAATACAGGGAGATGGCAGCTTTTGCACAGTTTGGTTCTGATTTAGATGCCGCTACTCAAAAACTTTTGAATAGAGGTTCAAAACTAACCGAACTTTTAAAACAGAAGCAGTATTCACCGATGACAGTTGCTGAACAGGTTATATCAGTATTTTGTGGTGTAAAAGGACATTTAGATGAAATTGAACAAAAAGATATTGCAACATTTGAGACTAAAATTATTGAAAAATGTAGATCTGAAAAACCTGAAATAATTGATTCTATTAATTCATCAGGAAAACTTGATGAAGATAATGAAAAAGTATTAACAGAATTAATCTCGGATTTAAAAAAAACTTTTAACTCATAAAAAATGGCAAGTTTAGACGATTTAAAAAAAAGAATATCTAGCGTTAAATCTACACAAAAGATAACTAAAGCAATGAAAATGGTTGCTGCAGCTAAGTTGAGAAGAGCACAAGAAAGCGCTGAAAGAGGAAGACCTTACTCTGAGAAAATGAATAACATCATATTAAATCTGTCTAGTGGTGTTTCAGATAAGGAAAATGCACCAAAGTTATTATCTGGTACAGGCGATGATAAGGTTCATCTTTGCGTTGTATTAACAGCAGATAGAGGTCTATGTGGCGGTTTTAATTCAAATATTATTAAAAAAGCAAAATCTTATTTTCAAAAAATTTCTGATACAGGAAAAACATTAAAAATTATTACCGTTGGTTCAAAAGGATATGATCAACTAAAAAGACTATACCAGGATAAAATAATTGAAAATATTTCATTTAAAGAATCAAAAAACGCAAATTATTTTGATGCTGACAAAGTCGGAAAAATAATTATAGAAAAATTTGAGAATAATGAGTTTGATGTATGTACAATATTTTATAATCAATTTAAAAATGTAATTACTCAAATTCCTCAAGAGCAGCAAATAATTCCTTTAAAAACTGAAGAAAAAGACAACAAATCATCGGAGGAGAACTATGAGTTTGAACCAGATGAAGATGAAATTTTAGGAAATTTACTTCCAAAAAATATTTCAACTCAAATTTTTAAAGCGATGTTAGAAAATTCAGCTAGCGAACAGGGTTCGAGAATGAGTGCAATGGATAACGCAACTCGAAACGCAGGTGAAATGGTTGACAAACTTACTATTGAATATAATAGAAGTCGTCAAGCAGCAATTACTAAAGAACTAATTGAAATCATATCAGGAGCAGAAAGTTTATAATTATGAGAAAAGGAAAAATTACACAAATTATTGGTGCGGTAGTCGACGTTAAATTTGAAGGAGAATTACCAGAAATATTAACAGCATTAGAATGTAATAATGGAGGAAATAGACTTGTATTAGAAGTTGCTCAGCACTTAGGTGAGTCTAGTGTAAGAACAATCGCAATGGATGCAACAGAGGGTTTAAAAAGAGGTGATGAAGTGACAGATACAGCTGCTCCAATTAAGGTTCCAGTTGGACCAGAAACTTTAGGCAGAATCATAAATGTAATTGGTGAGCCTATTGATGAAAGGGGCGAAATTAAACCAACAGATAATTGGCCTATTCATAGATCTGCACCTGAATTTAACGATCAATCAACTGAAACAGAAGTTCTAGTAACGGGAATTAAAGTTATTGATCTT
The DNA here is from genome assembly GCA_902576045.1 of uncultured Pelagibacteraceae bacterium. Classification (GTDB taxonomy): domain Bacteria; phylum Pseudomonadota; class Alphaproteobacteria; order Pelagibacterales; family Pelagibacteraceae; genus Pelagibacter. The sequence goes on from CACGTU010000001.1 coordinate 11,805, forward strand.
TTAGCACCATATGCAAAAGGTGGAAAAATTGGTTTATTCGGTGGAGCTGGTGTTGGAAAAACAGTTCTTATTATGGAATTGATCAATAACGTTGCAAAAGCTCACGGAGGATTTTCTGTTTTTGCTGGCGTTGGTGAAAGAACTAGAGAGGGAAATGACCTTTATCATGAAATGATAGAGTCAGGCGTTATTAAAACAAACGAAGCAGGTTCAAAAGCAGCATTAGTTTACGGTCAAATGAATGAACCTCCTGGAGCAAGAGCAAGAGTAGCTCTGACAGGTTTAACTGTTGCTGAATATTTTAGAGATCAAGAGGGACAAGACGTTCTTTTTTTCGTTGATAATATTTTTAGATTTACTCAAGCAGGTTCAGAGGTATCAGCTTTGCTCGGTAGAATTCCGTCAGCTGTTGGATATCAACCAACTCTAGCTACTGACATGGGTAACTTACAGGAAAGAATTACAACGACTAACAAAGGTTCAATTACCTCTGTACAAGCAATTTATGTTCCTGCAGATGATTTAACAGATCCAGCTCCAGCAACATCATTTGCCCACCTAGATGCAACGACTGTATTATCTAGACAAATTGCTGAAATAGGTATTTATCCAGCTGTGGATCCACTAGACTCAACGTCTAGAATTCTAGACCCTAGAATTGTTGGTGATGAACATTATAGAGTAGCGAGAGAAGTTCAAAAAGTATTACAAACTTATAAATCACTGCAAGATATTATTGCAATTTTAGGTATGGATGAACTATCCGAAGAGGATAAGTTAATTGTTGCTAGAGCAAGAAAAATTCAAAGATTTTTATCACAGCCCTTTTTTGTTGCAGAAGTATTTACAGGTTCTCCAGGTAAATTAGTAGACTTAGAGTCTACAATAAAAGGTTTTGATGCTATTTGTAAGGGTGAGTATGATCACTTGCCTGAAGCAGCATTTTATATGGTTGGGACAATAGAGGAAGCTATAGAAAAAGCTGAAAAAATGGCTAAGGATGCAGCAGCTTAATGAGTGAAGGTTTCAAGATTGATATTGTTAATCCTGAAAAATCTTTTCTTTCAAAAGAAAATGTTTCAGAAGTAGTTGTTCCTGCTTATGAGGGTGAAATGGGAATTTTAAAGGACCATATACCAATTATCTCATTTTTAAAGCCTGGTATCATAAAAGTTATTTCTAGCTCTGAGGAACATAATTTTTATGTTGAAGACGGTATTGTTGAATTTAAAGATAATACTTTATCTATTTTAACAAGCTCAATTTTTGACATTAAAAATGCGAATAAAAAACATGTTTCAGATGAAATCCAAGAAGCCGAAAAAGAGTTAAATAAAGATGATTTAAATGATCAAAAAAGATTTTTGTTAAATCATAAAGTCGAAATTTTAAAATCTATAAGTATTAATTAATAACCTTTTCAACTTCTTTCTGTATTTCTTGATAAACATGAAGTTTAAAATCTACAACTGTATCAGTAATCTTACTTAATTCTTCCCATTTCCAATCTAAAAATTCAGGATATTTTGTTTTAATATTTATTTCTTCATCATTTCCAATAAATTTTACAATAAACCATTTTTGTCTTTGACCTTTATATTTGCCCTTCCAAATTATTCCGAGCAAATTCTCAGGTAAATAATAGGTTGTAAAACCATCTATTTCTTTAATTAATTTCACAGATTTAATACTTGTCTCTTCTTCTAGTTCTCTAAAAGCTGCTTTTAGATTATCTTCACCTTTGTCGATACCACCCTGAGGCATTTGCCAAAAATTTTTTGGATTATCAATTCTTTTTGCTAAAAAAACTTTATTTTCTTTATTTAATACTACTATTCCCACTCCACTTCTAAGTGGCAACTTTTTAAATTTTTCTTGCATTTTAACCGTTAAGTAATTTTAACGCGTAATCAAGCTGGTTGTCGGTATCAGTATTTATTCTAAAATCATCTGACCCTTCTGCAATTTCAATATCAGGTGTAACACCTACTTGAGAAATTGATTTTCCAGACGGTAAATAATATTTTGAAACAGTCAGCCTTATCGCTCCATCATTTTTTAAAGGAATAATTGATTGAACAGATCCCTTGCCATATGTGCTTTCGCCCACTAATACTGCTCTTTTATGATCTTGAAGTGCGCCCGCAACTATTTCAGATGCGGATGCAGAGCCATAGTTGATAAGAACAATCATTGTTTCTCCGTTTAAAACGTCCCCTCTCTTTGCGAACCATTTTCTATTTTCAAATTTTCTTTTACTTTTTGTTGAAACTATTTCCCCATTTTCAAGAAAGAAATCAGAAATTTTTATAGCTTGAGAAAGCAACCCGCCAGGATTATTTCTTAGATCTAAAATATAATTTTTAACTTTTCCATTTTTTTTAAATTCTTTTATCTTATCCTCTATCTGATCACTGCTATTTTCATTGAAAGATGTAAGCCTAATATATCCGGTTCTATCGTCAATGATTTCAGATTTAACAGAAGCTACTTTTATAATGTCTCTTGTAATAACAAATGTTAATGCCTTTTTCTCACCAACTCGTCTAACAGTTATTTCAATATCAGTTCCAACAGGACCTCTCATTAAATCAACAGCCTCCATTAAAGACTTACCTTGAACTTGTATATCATTAATTTTTACAATGTAATCACCTGCCTTAATTCCAACTTTAGAGGCTGGAGAATTATCTATTGGTGAAATCACTTTTACTACACCTGCCTCCATACCTACTTCGATACCCAAACCTCCAAATTCTCCACTTGTTTCGGTTTGCATATTTTCAAATGAGTCTGGAGACATATATGCGGAATAAGGATCTAGAGATTGTAACACACCATTTATAGCCGCATCCATTGCATCACTTTGATTTACATCCTCAACATATTCTTTATTAATTTTATCTAGTACTTCACTGAATAGATCTATTTTTTTATAAATATCATCTTCATTTGCAGATTTTGAAATCGTTGAAAAATTACAAATTAAAATAATTATTAGTAAATTTTTAATTTTAAATCTCATATAATTAATTTCTCTTTGGGTATTAATTCGGACCACATTTTTTCTAATTCGTAAAATTTTCTTTTTTCAGGATTAAAAATATGAACAATTAAATCAATTCCATCAACCAACTTCCAATCATTACTTTCTTTACCTTCGATTTTACAATTTTGAATTCCACTTTTCTTAAATTTTTCAAAAACTTGCTCTGATAAAGCTTGGATATGTCTCGATGAAGTTCCACTAGCTATAATCATATAATCAGCCATTGATGATTTACCCTCAAGATCAATGGAAACTATATCTGTTGCTTTATTAAAATCTAGTGTATCGATTATTTCTTTTTTTAAACTGGAGATTTTATCCATTAATTAAATTTAGAGTATCAAATTTTTCTTAATTGAGAAGATGAAATTTTGACTTTATTAAATTTAATAAATTCAACGCTTTTCCTATTATATTTTTTATAAACAGGGGATTTAATGGCTTTGGTTTTATAACCATCTCTATCAAAAACTATTACTCTACATATCTTCAAAATTTCTTTGTAACTTTTCCACTTATGAAAATTAATCAGGTTATCTGCACCAATAATAAAATATAATTTATTTGATTTTTTTTTTAAAAATTTAATTAAATGAATAGTTTTATTAGATTTTATTTTTTTTTCATAAAACTTAACTTCTATAAATTTATTCTTTAAATTTATTTTTCTAGCAAATGCTATTCTTTTATTAATATTAATAAAACTTTCATTTTTGAAAGGATTCTTGTTTGTTATTGCCCATATAATTTTATCAAGTTTTAAAATTTTTTTTGCAACTTTACTAATTTTAATATGACCGATGTGCGCGGGATCAAATGTTCCACCAAGAATGCCAATTCTTTTTTTATTTTCTAATTTGGCCTGAACCATATATTTCGTATTTGTAACTTACAAGTTGGTTTAGTCCAACAGGCCCTCTTGGAGGCAATTTGTTTGTTGAAATTCCAACTTCTCCACCAAATCCAAACTCACCCCCGTCTGCAAATTGTGTAGAAGAATTTTGAATTGCTATAGAGCTATTTACATTTCTTATAAAATATTTTGCTGTCCTGTTATTATTCGTAATAATAGCATCTGTATGCATAGTTCCATATTTGTTTATATGTCCAATAGCTTCTAAAATATTTTGAACAACTTTGACTGATATTTTTGATGATAAATGTTCAGTAGACCAAGTTTTATTATTTGCTATTAATGTTTTTCCAGAAAAATTTTTTTTTATAGTTTTATCACCATAAATCTTACAACCACTTTTTGTTAACTCTTTTAATATTTCGTTGATATTTTTTAATTTATTTTTGTGTATCAAGAGGGTTTCTGTGGCGCCACAAATACTCGTGTTTCTCATTTTTGCATTTTTAACAATTTTTTTTGCCATATTTAAATTTGCATCTTTATCTATGTAAGTATGACAAATACCTTCCAAATGACCTATTACTGCAACATTTGATAATTCTTGAACTTTCTTGACTAAATTTTTACCTCCCCTGGGTATTACCACATCGATATATTGCTTCATTTTTGAGAGCATAAAATCCACAAGTTTCCTATCTTTCTTTTCGATAAATTGAACAAAATTTTTATCTATTTTGTGTTTAGCTAGACAAGTTCGGAAATAGTTAGCTAAAATTTTATTGGTAAAATAAGCTTCTGATCCACCTCTTAAAATGACACAATTTCCAGATTTGAAACATAAAGTCGATACATCTGCAGTAACATTTGGTCTGCTCTCATAAATCACCCCAATAACTCCAATTGGTATGCTTACTTTTTTAATTTTTAACCCATTAGGTCTTGTCCACTTGCTCAATTCGTAATTGACTGGATCTTTTAGTTTTATAACAGTTTTAATTGCTTCTATTATTGAATTAAGTTTCTCATTGTTAAGCTCTAATCTATTAACTAAATTTTTTTTAAGACCTTTTTTCTTTGCGTATCTTATATCTTTTAAATTTTCTAGTAGAATTTTATTTTTATTTTTAAAAATTAATTTTACAAAACTTTTAAGGACATTATTTTTAATTTTAGTATCTATAATTTCATGTGCTTTTTTTGAATTTTGTCCTAGTTTTATCAAATATTTACTCATTATATCCTTACCATATCATCTTTATGAATAACTTCCGATTTTGAAACATATCCCAATAAACTTGAAATTGTGTTTGAATGTTGCCCCTTAATTTTACTTATTTCAGCCGATGTGAAGCTACTTAAGCCGCGAGCAAATTCATTCATGTTTTTATCTAAAATTTTAATATGATCTCCTTTATTAAAATTTCCTCTAACAGTTTTAATACCAGCAGCCAACAAACTCTTGCCTTTTCTTAGGGCGTTTAAAGCACCGTCATCAATTATTACATCTCCTTTTGGAGAAATAGAACTTATAATCCATTTTTTTCTAGCGTCTAATTTTGATATATTTGGTAAAAACCAAGTACAATTATTATCTGATAAAATTTTTTGAATAGGTCTATGAACTAAACCATTTGCAATTGCCATATGACATCCTGAAAGTTGGCAAACCTTTGCTGCATCAATCTTAGTCTTCATGCCACCAGTTCCGTGCTCACTTATACTTTTCGTTGCGATTTTTTCAATCTTATCATCAATAGTGCTTATTTCTTTTATTAATATTGCTTCTTTATTTATTTTTGGATTTTTTGTGTATAATCCTTCAACATCAGATAATAAGATTAAACAATCAGCACCTGAAATTTGTGCAACTCTTGAAGCTAATCTGTCATTGTCACCATACTTAATTTCAGATGTTGCGATGCTATCATTCTCATTAACTATTGGGACAAAACCTAAACTAAATAGATTCTCAAATGTTCTTTTAGCATTAATTGCTCTTCTTCTTTTCTCAGTATCCTCAAGAGTTAACAATATTTGTGAAAGATTAATTTTTTTTGGACTGAAAAATTCTTTAAACAAATTCATTAATTCGATTTGTCCAATTGATGCCACGGCCTGACTTTTATCTAATTTTAGATTTTTTTTACTTAATTTAAGTTTTTTACAGCCAAGCGCTATAGCGCCTGAACTAACAATAATTATGTTTTTTTTTAACTTTTTTAAATTTTTGATATCTTTTGCAAATTCACTTAACCATTTTACCCTTATTTTTTTATCTTTATCAATAAGAAGAGAAGAGCCAATTTTTACAACAACAGTCTTTGAGTCTTTAAGATACATAATTTATTAATTTAGCTTTGACTTTCATTAATGCGTCTTTTCTAAGTGTAGATAATAGTAATACATTTTTTTTTGTTTTTTTTTTAAAGTTTTTTACTTTTTCATTTACTTCTATTTCATCCAATAAATCTATCTTGTTTAAAACTATTAATTCATCTTTTTTCAAGAGATCATTACTATACTCGCCCAATTCATTTCTTACTTGATTATATGATTCCTCAAGATTGTTTTCTGTAATGTCTATTAAATGTAATAGAGATTTACATCTTTCTATATGTTTTAAAAACTTAATACCTAAGCCAGTTCCTGTATGTGCTCCTTCTATTAGACCAGGTATATCTGCCAGTGTTATTTCTTTATCATCATAAATTGTGACACCTAAGTTTGGATTTAATGTGGTAAATTTGTAATTTGCTATTTTTGGGTTGGCACTTGTTATGGATGCAAGCAGGCTAGATTTACCAGCATTAGGAAGTCCTATAATTCCTATATCAGCAATAGTTTTGAGTTGAAGCCATATCCAAAATTCCTCTCCTTTAGATCCCTTAGTAAATTTTTTTGGAGCACGATTAGTTGAAGATTTGAATCTTGTATTCCCAAATCCCCCCTTTCCTCCTATAGCAACAACAAATTCTTCATTTTCATTTTTAAAATCATAGATTAAAGTTTTGTTATCTTCCTCAAATACTTGTGTACCGACAGGAACTTTTAGAAAAAGAACTTCACCACCTTTCCCTGTTTTGTTTTTTCCACTACCATCGCCACCTCTTTGTGCTTTAAAGTGTTGTTGATAACGAAAGTCTATAAGCGTGTTTAAGTTTCTTTCAGATGTAAGTACTACAGAACCGCCTTTACCACCGTCTCCACCATCAGGACCTCCAAACTCAACGAATTTTTCTCTTCTGAAACTAGGTGATCCCGATCCGCCATCGCCAGCTTTTACGTATATCTTTACTTGATCTAAAAATTTCATGATACAACAATGTTAGGAGTTGTGAGATTTAATTGGGTTTTACAGATACGTAAGTTCTATCTGACTTACTTTTTTTAAATTCTACTTTACCTTTAACTACAGAAAAAATTGAGTGATCTTTTCCCATCCCTACATTTTCTCCAGGGAAAATTTTTGTTCCTCTTTGTCTTACTATTATATTTCCAGGAACAACAAACTGGCCACCATATTTTTTTACTCCGAGCCTACGTCCAGCACTATCTCTACCATTCCTTGACGATCCACCAGCTTTTTTTGTTGCCATACTTTACCTATTTATTTGAAACTTCCTTAGTTTGAGTTTTTATTTCTTTTGAAGCTTCCTTTTTTATTTCCGCCTCTGAAATTATCTTTCCATCCTTAGAAAAAATTTTATTTATTCTAATTAAAGAAAACTGCTGTCTATGTCCATTTTTTCTTCTAGAGTTTTTTCTTCTTCTTTTTTTAAAAATTAATACCGTTCTATTTTTTCCATTTTTAATTAAGTCAGCTTCAACTTTAGCTCCTGAAATAGTTGGTTCTCCTAATTCAAGTTTTTTATCGTCTCCGTAAGCTAAAACTTCGTTAAATTCTAATTTAGTTTCAGGCTTCGAATCTTCTAATCTTTCAATCTTAATTATTTCGCCAGCTTGCACTTTGTACTGTTTTCCACCTGTTTTTATTACTGCGAATGACATAGTTAGTCCTAATTTTTAATAACTGCAATATAGTCAGGGTCAAATCATAGTCAAGCTGAATAACTTAGAAATTATCCTTTAAATCTCTCAATTTTGAAAATGTTTCCAAATCTTCAGATTTTAAAAAAATGTTGCAATCTAGTTCGTCCTCAATTGTGGTTGGAATAGTTGGTAATCCTTTATCTAATAAATTTTTTATTTTTTCAAATTTTTTGTTTAACTTCTCATTTTGTTGATCTTGAATTTTACAAAACTCTGCATTTTTCATTGTGTATTCATGTCCACAGAATATTTTTGTTTCTTTAGGGAAATTTTTAAATATTTGAAGCGAGGAAAACATTTGTTCATATGTACCTTCAAATATTCTACCACATCCTAAAGAGAATAATGTATCTCCAGTGAATAATAATTTTTCTTTTTTAAAGTAGAAACATATGTGCCCAGAAGTATGTCCTGGTATATGGAATACTTGAAAACTAAATTCATCTTTGCTCCAAATCTCTTTGTCCTTCAACTCTATATCGATTCCTGGTATTCTATGTTTATCTTCTACATATCCTATTACTTTGGCATTATATTTCTTTTTTAAATTTAAATTTCCTCCAATGTGATCAAAATGATGATGTGTGTTTAAAATATACTTTAAATTAGCTTGATTACTTTCTACAGAAGCAATTACTGGTCCTTCCTCACTTGGGTCTACAACACATGCATTTTTGTTACTGTCTATAATTAAATAGGAATAATTATCTTCTAGACATTTTATAATTTCAACATTCATTTATTTCTCTATTAAAAAAATTCCTAATTGCGATTCTAAATTTCTCCATGCTAAATTTTTAGCACTCAAATTTAGAGTTTTATCATTTTTTAATGCTAAAGATTTAAAAATTTTTATTTCTCTTTTTGAACAAAAATTGAAAAAATCCCTTAAAGTGCACATATGCAAATTAGGTGTATTATACCATTCATTAGGAAGGTTTTCTGTAACTGGCATTGTGCCTTTAATTAATAAATTAAGACGAACTTTCCAGTAACCAAAGTTTGGTATAGTTACAATTGCTTTTTTACCAACTCGCAAAAGCTCAGAAATAACTTTTTCAGGATCTAAGAAAGCTTGAAGCGTCTGACTTAATATAACAAAATCGAATGAATTATTTGGGAATTGTTGCAAGTCATTTTCTGCATTTCCTTCTATGACAGTCAAACCTTTTGATAGGCAATTTTGAACCCTATTTTTTGAAATTTCTAAACCACGTATCTTAGAAGTTTTATTATCTTTAAGAAACTTCATTAATTCTCCATCGCCACATCCAACATCTAAAACTTTGGAATTTTGCAATATTAGCTCAGAAATAACTTTAAATTCTTTTTTCATTCAAAGTTTTATAGTTTGTTTTTAAATAATTCCCTAAAGTATCCAAAAAATCTGGTACATCTAAAAGAAATGAATCGTGTCCTTTGTCAGATTCTATTTCTACAAAACCAACATCTGCACCAATTGCGTTTAGCGCTATAACTATCTCTCTATTTTCAGAAGTTGGATATAACCAATCTGAAGTGAATGAAATTACAAAAAATTTAGAAGTCGTATTACTGAAAGCAGCTGATAGATTACCATTAAATTGTTTTGATAAATCGAAGTAATCCATCGCTCTAGTTATATACAAGTAACTATTTGCATCAAACCTATCTACAAACACTGATCCTTGGTATCTAAGATAACTCTCAATTTGAAAATCTGCATCAAAACTAAATTTTAAATCATCTCTCTCTTGTAACTTTCTGCCAAATTTTTCCTGGAGACCCTTTTTCGACAAATAAGTAATATGTGCCGCCATTCTAGCAACAGCCAAACCTTTATCAGGACTTGTTTTATTTTCTTCATACAAGCCATTTTTCCAATTAGTATCAGCAAGTATTGCTTGTCTTCCAAGTTCATTGAATGCAATATTTTGTGCAGAATGACTAGATGTACAGGCAATCGGTATTGCAATACGTGATTTATCCGGAAAATTTGAAACAAATTGTAATACCTGCATACCACCCATGGACCCGCCGATAACTGCAAATAATTTATCTATTTTAAAATGCTCTAGTAGATTGTATTGAGCATTAACCATATCATTAATTGTTATAACTGGAAAATTTGTCCCTATGGGTTTGCCTGTTTCTTCATCTATTGTGCTCGGACCATATGAACCCATACATCCTCCAATTACGTTAGCGCATATGACAAAAAATTTTTCTGTATCTATAGCTTTTCCTGATCCAAGTGCGTAGCTCCACCAGCCATCTTTATTTGTAATAGGATTTTTTCCAGAAGCAAATTGATCACCTGTTAGTGCATGAAATACTAAAATAGCATTATCTTTTTTTTCGTTAAGAGTCCCATATGTCTCATATGAAATTGAAAAATTTGAAATTTCTTTCCCACAATCTAATTTTTGTGGTTTTGTTATTATAATATTTTTAAACTGTTTTAATTTATTCATAATAAATTTAAGATTTAGCGAATTGAGAGGTAAAAAAACTTGTTTAGCAGGTTTTTTATAGCGCTCGCAATTCAGTTTAAATCAGCGCAGTAAACTTTTACAAGATAGGTATTTACATGTCAATTTTTTTGGAATTAATTGCTTCTTTTGTTTAAATATATAAATATTCACTTTAATAATTATCGATATGAATGTACCAAATTTTAGAAAAATAGATCTCATCACCTACAAGCCAGGAAGGTCATTATTAAGCTCTAAAAAAAAAGTAATTAAACTGTCAGCAAATGAGTCGGCTTTCGGTGCAGGGGAAAGAGTAAGAAATATATTAAAGAATAGAAATAACAATATTTCAAAATATCCCGATAGTAAGTTTAAAAGATTAATAGAAACTATTTCAAAGAAATTTAATTTAAATAAAGAAAAAATTATATGTGGAGCAGGATCAGATGAAATAATACAAATGATTTGCACACTATTTCTTAATAAGGGTGATGAAGTAGTTGTCCCACAGTACAGTTTTTTAATGTATAGAATTTATGCAAAAATTGTTGGTGCTAAGATTAAGTTTTCAAAAGAAGTAAATTTTAAAGTTTCTGTGGATGAAATCTTGAAAAAAGTAGGTAGAAATACAAAAATAGTTTTTATAGCAAATCCAAATAATCCTACGGGCACTTATTTAACAAAAAAAGAATTATTAAAATTAAGAAAAAAATTAAATAAGAAAATACTATTAGTTGTGGATGATGCGTACTTTGAATATATGATGAACAAAGATTACTCATCAGGATTAAATATTTTTAAAAATTTTAGCAATGTTTTTATTTTAAGGACATTCTCAAAAATTCATGGTCTTGCATCATTAAGAGTTGGTTGGGGGTATGGTGACAAAAAAATAATTAAAGAACTTTATAAAATTAAACCACCATTTAATGTTAATAAATTTGCACAAGATTGTGCTGTGGAGGCTTTATATGACAACAAACATATAAAAAATTCTATAAAACATAATACCTATTGGTGTAAAAAAATTAAGAGTGAGTTACAAAAATATGACATCACCATGAATGAAGTTACAGCAAATTTCTTTTTACTAAACTTTAAAAACTGTAAATTCTCATCAAACGTTATCTCAAGAAAACTTGAGAATAGAGGAATCATATTAAGAGAGATGTATGCATATGGAATAAAAAATTGTTTAAGATTAACAATAGGCAATGTTAAAGAGAATAAATTTTTTTTAAAACAGATGTCACTGATATTTAAAAATGTTTAAAAAATTATTGATTATAGGATGTGGATTAATTGGATCCTCTCTTTTGAGAGCATCTATAAATAAAAAAATTTCAAGGCAAATACTAGTTTTTGAAAAATCAAAAAAATATAAGAAGCAAATCAAGAGTATTAATTCAAAAATAATCATTCTGGATGGGCTTGATAAAAATATATCTGATGTTGATTTCGCAATATTAAGCACTCCCATGAGTGAATATAAAAAAATAATTCCTATGCTAAATAAGTATATTAAATCAGATTGTATAATTACTGACATAGGATCAACTAAATTGAATGTTTTAAAAATCAAAAATAAAGAATTAAATAAATCATTGACATGGATTATGAGTCATCCAATTGCAGGTTCAGAGGTTAGTGGACCAACTCATGGTACAAAAAATTTATTTCTTAATAAATGGTGTATTGTTTTTGAAGATAAAAATAAAACAAAGCAAAAAAAACTATTAAAATTCTGGAAAATAATTGGCTCAAAAACAATCATAATGAAGGCCGATGAGCATGATAAAATTTTTTCTATTACCAGTCATTTGCCACACTTAATTTCTTATAATTTAATCACAACAGCATTAGATTTTCAAAAGAAATACAAAAAAAATATCATTAAATTTAGCGCTGGAGGATTAAGGGATTTTTCAAGAACGGCGGCATCCAATGAAATTATGTGGAGAGATATATTCTTTAGTAATAAAAAGAATATGTTAGAGGCAATTAATTTATTTATAAAAAATTTAAATCAATTTAAGAAAAATATAATTAATTCTGAAAATACAAAAATATTAAGAAAATTAAAAAACTCTAAAAATGTTAGAAGTCAAATTATTGAACTTAAACAAGATGTTTCCGAGCCAAATTTTGGAAGAGAAGATAATTAAATTGAAAAAATTTTTTTAACTTTTAAACCAGCAGTTTTTTCAATAAGCTTAATCGTTTGATTTATTGACATTATCAAAACTTTTTTTCTTGGTCCATAAGCGTGTATAAATTTTTTTGAATTTATACAAATTCCAACATGTCCCTTCCAAAAAATAATGTCACCTTTTTTAAATTTTTTTTTGGATTTAAGTCCCTTTTTAAACTTGATCTGGTCAACAGTATCTCTTGGGAAAAATTTGTTATTATAATTGTAAATTATTTGCACTAAACCAGAGCAATCAATGCCTTTAAAAGTTTTACCTCCCCATTTATATTTTACATTTCTAAAAAGGTTTACAATATACACAAAATTTTTAATCTTATGATTTATTGGTTTAACATCATCCCTTTTAATCCAAAAATTTTTCTTAAACATTAAATAGGATTTGTATTTGTTTAAAATTTGAATTTTACTTGCAAATGGTAAATTTTTACCTGTGTAAGTAAATTTATTCTCCTTACACAATTTGTATATTTTTGATTTTAGTACATAAATTTTATGTGAGGTTCGGTATTTATTAAAAAGTTTTAACTTTTTGATAAATCCAACATAGTTATCAGTATCAATTTTAATTTTATAAAAGTTTCTAGATTTTTTTAAAATACTAAAGTTTTCACCAAATAATATCTGTGTACTAACATTTGAATTAATATTTGGTCTTTCATAAATATTAGAAAATTCGGAATTGTAGATAAAATTATTTTTCACTGAGTTTTAATTTTTTTCTTATAAACCATAAGCAAATTAGTGATGGAATAACCATTAACGCAGTTAGAATGAAAAAAATTCCCCAATCACCGTTTAACCAATCAACTAATGATCCTGATGATGATGCTAGCAAAGTTCTACCTGCTGTCCCTATAGATGCAAGAAGTGCATATTGTGTAGCCGTATAAGTTCTATCTACAAGTAAAGATATGAATGCTACAAATGCTACAGTTGCGAATGCAGCTGCAATATCATCTAATATTACAGCTGCAGCGAATAATAATTCAGATTTTCCACTCCAAGCAAGAAGTGTAAACATTAAATTTGTTATAGCCATCAAACCTCCAGCTATAAACATTGTTTTGACTGTTCCGGATCTTATTGCGAACAGCCCACCCAACAATGTAAATATAACTGTTGTAATCCATCCAAGTGTTTTTGAATATATCGCAATATCTGATTTTGAAAAACCAAGCTCTTTATAAAAAACGATAGACATTCTACCTAAAAAAGCTTCCCCAATTTTAAATAAGAAAACAAATCCTAAAATTCCTATTGCTATTGAAAATCCATTTTTCTTAAAAAAACTTATTACTGGACCTGCTATAGTGCCTGATAACCAAGATAAAATTATTGTTAAAAAATTATTATTTCCAAGTTTATTTTTAATTATTTCATCTGTCTTTTTTTGAGATAAAACTCTTTCTGTAAAACTATTTTCATGAACAAACATTAGTGCAATATTCATTATAATTACTAAAACACCCATAACTATAAAAGTTGCTTGCCAGTAATTATTAACACCAATTTTTTCGAAATATTCTGCAGTGAACAAAGCTACAACGCCACCAAGCTTATAACCAGTCCACCAACCAACAACAGCCATGGCTGCACCTGCTGCCATAGATTTAGTTTCATGTTCTCCTACTTGCTCAATTCTTAAGGCATCAACAGTTATATCTTGTGTGGATGAGGCAATAGCTATCACCAGACCAATAGATATTAGCAAAGCTAAGTTTTCAGATGGGTTTATTAAACTCCATAGTATTAATGAAATTAAAATTACCAACTGCATTAAAACTATCCAGCCGCGCCTGTGACCAATTTTTTTTGTTAGAAAAGGAATTCGTATCCTGTCAATTAAAGGTGCCCATAAATAGTTGAATGCATACACTCCAAATATCAGACCTGCCCATCCTATTGTTGATCTACTTAATCCCTCTTCTTTGAGCCATAAAGATAAACTGCTTCCTATTAAAACCCATGGAAAACCACTTATTGCACCAAGTAGCAAAATTCTTAACATTCGGATATCAAAATAATATTTAAATAAATTTGACATTTTTTCTTCTTTTTTAATCATCAGTATTTTCTCCAAAAGGAAGGAATAAATAATACAAGTACCGCAAATAGTTCCAACCTTCCTAGTATCATTCCTATACTCAAGATCCATTTTGAAAAATTAGATAAGTAAGAGAAATTTCCATTTGGACCTATTACATCGCCTAATCCAGGTCCAACATTTGAAATAGATGTAGCAGCAGCAGATATAGCTGTTATAAAATCTAAACCATCTACAGACAGCAAAGCAGTAATAACAAAGAAAATTAATATATATAAGAATATGAAAGAAATAATTGATGCCATAAATTTTTCATCAACATTATTTTTATCGTATTTAATATTGAATATTCCTCTTGGATAAATAATTCTCTTTAATTGATTTGATATAAACTGATAAAGTATTTGAACTCTAAATACTTTAATACCACAAGCAGTAGATCCAGCGCATCCACCTATAAACATTAATATTAAGAAATAAATTAGTGGAAACTGACCCCATTTACTAAAATCATTTGTTACATATCCAGTCCCAGTTAAAATTGAAACAACATTGAAAGATACTTCTCTGAAGTTTATTTCAAATATGCTTTGATTTTTAAGAGATAGGTAAAGAAAAATTATAAAAATTGAAAAAATTACGATTTTTATAAAAGTTTTTATTTGGGTATCTGTAATAAAAATTTTTTTATCACCCCCTAAATATTTAATATAAGCAATAAATGGTACACTTCCAAGAATTATAAAGATAATAGCTGTTAGCTCAATAAATCCACTGTCAAAATAACCGATAGATTCGTTGTAATTGGAAAATCCTCCAGTTGCTATCGTTGTCATTGAATGGACAATACTATCAAAAAAACTCATTCCAAAAATTTTATAGAAGAAAGCGCAGACTAAAGTTAATGATGAGTATATAGCAATTAATCTGATAGAAATTTCTTTAGACTTAGGTAATATTTTTTCTGGTGTATGGGTATTTGAAATAACAAATAATTGCATACCTCCAATATTCATTATTGGCATTAAAGTAATTGCCATTACAATAATTCCAATTCCTCCCAACCATTGAAGCATTGCTCTCCATAATAAGATTGCTTTTGGTGTTTCATTGAGATTTGTCAGAATAGTTGAGCCAGTAGTTGTGATTCCTGACATACTTTCAAAAAATGCATTTGTGAATGAGAGACTTAAATCTGAGAAAACAAATGGTAAAGAGCCAAATATTGCAATACTCAACCATGATAGTGCCGTCAAAAGAAATGCTTGAGGTAAAGTTAATTTTTTTTCGTAATCTAAGTTAGATAAAAAAAATAGAACTCCAAAAATTATCGAAACTAAGCCAGATCCAATAAAACCAGAGTCTACTTGATTATAATAAAATTGCGCTATAATAGGCACAATCATAGATAATCCTAAAATAATTTGTAAAACACCGAGTATAAAAAAAACGGTTTTATAATTGGACATTTTGATTGGACATTATTTTATGGTAAATAAATTTCAACTCTATAAGAGTTATTAAATACGTTATTTTTGAGTATTTTGCATTTATATGATTGACAAAATAAATATTGATAAAACAAATGCATGGCCATTTGTAGAAGCAAAAAAAATCATAAGAGAGAGAAAGAAAAATATAGAGAGTAAGGGAAAAATAACTCTACAAACGGGTTATGGCCCAAGCGGTTTACCTCATATTGGAACATTTGGTGAAGTTGCAAGAACATCAATGATAGTCAATGCGCTTAATCATTTAACTGACCTTCCTAAAGAGATAATTACTTTTTCAGATGACATGGATGGTTTGAGAAAAGTCCCAGAGAATGTACCAAACCAAGAAATTTTAAATGCTAACCTACATAAACCCTTAACAGTTGTTCCAGATCCTTTCGGTAAATTTAATAGTTTTGGAGAACATAATAATGAAATGTTAAAAGATTTTTTAAATAAGTTTGGGTTTAAATATTCTTTTAAAAGTTCAACTGAGCTTTATAAATCTGGAAAGTTTAATGAAACTCTCAAATTAATATTAAGTAATTATAAAGGCATAATGAATATTATTTTACCAACCTTAGGTAAAGAGAGGCAGCAAACTTATTCACCCTTTTTGCCTATCTGCCCAATATCAGGAGCTGTCTTAGAAATACCGATCAAGGAAATCGACGAGAACAATTCCAAGGTTTTGTTTGATAACAATGGAACAGATTTAGAAAAGAGTATTTTAAATGGCGATTGTAAATTACAATGGAAGGTAGACTGGGCTATGAGATGGTATGCACTTGATGTTGATTTTGAGATGTATGGAAAAGATCTCATTGAGAGTGCAATCTTATCAACAAAAATTATAAGATTACTTGGTAAACCTAATCCCTCAGGTTTTGCATATGAATTATTTTTAGATGAAAAAGGAGAGAAAATCTCAAAATCAAAAGGAAATGGAGTAACTATAGACCAATGGCTAGAGTATGCTTCTCCTCAAAGTTTATCACTTTATATGTATCAAAACCCTAAAAGAGCAAAAAAACTTTATAGAGAAGTTGTTCCTAAAGCTATGGATGAATATCTAGAGTTTATAGAAAAAGGTAAAAATCAAAGTGATCTTGAAAAATTAATGAATCCAGTTTGGCATGTTCATAACGGAACAATTCCAAATGAAAAAATTATAATGTCATTTTCTATGTTGCTAAATTTGGTTGAGACAAGCAATGCAGATAACAAAAAACTACTTTGGAAATTTGTGAAAAAATACAAACAAGATATTAAAGAGGACGAGCATCCAATTTTTGATAACTTAATCAATTATGCAATTAAATATTTTAATGATGTTATAAAAACTAAAAAAGTTTATAAAACACCTAATGAAAATGAAAAAGGTGCGTTAAATGCTTTAATAAAGTCACTTGACAATTGTAATGATGATATGGCTCCTGAAGAACTTCAGACAAATATATTTACAGTTGGAAAAGAAAACGGTTACAAAGAAAACCTAAGAGATTGGTTTAAACTTATTTATGAAGTTGTTTTCGGTGATGAGAATGGACCTAGAATGGGTTTCTTTATTAGCTTTTTTGGAGTGC
Organism: uncultured Pelagibacteraceae bacterium; assembly: GCA_902576045.1. Classification (GTDB taxonomy): domain Bacteria; phylum Pseudomonadota; class Alphaproteobacteria; order Pelagibacterales; family Pelagibacteraceae; genus Pelagibacter. The sequence continues at coordinate 29,548 of CACGTU010000001.1, forward strand.
AAGAAACTAAACAACTTATCAAAAATAAATTAAATAATGTTTAATAAAATAAGACCTTTAATTTTCAAATTTAGTCCTGAAGTAGCACACTCTCTAGCGATTAAAACTCTTAAGCTAAACGCTTTGCCAAAAAAGAAAATTAAAAATAAAACTGTTTTAGAAACATCAATATTCAACAAAATTCTTGAAAACCCAATAGGAGTTGCAGCAGGTTTTGATAAAAATGCGGAGGTATATAATCCACTATTTAACCTGGGTTTTGGTTTTGTTGAGGTTGGTACTATTACACCTGAACCACAGTATGGAAATCCAAAACCGAGAGTATTCAGACTTGAAGAGGATGAGGCTCTAATCAATAGACTAGGATTTAATAATTCAGGTTCAGAGGAAATTTATAAAAGAATTGAAAGTAATAAACCATACGGTTTGTTGGGAGTTAATATAGGCCCAAATAAAACAAGTGATAATAGAATTCAGGATTATGTAAAATGTTTTAGAAAATTTATTTCGGTTGCAGATTATATCACAATAAATATTTCTTCTCCTAATACAGAAAATTTAAGAAATTTTCATAATCAAGAGGAAATGAACAATTTATTATCTGAAATTCAAAAAGAAAAAAAGAAATTACAATCCAATTTACCTATAGCTGTAAAAATTTCACCAGATATAAATTTTAACTCAATTGATGAAATTTGTGAATCATTGGTTAAACATTCTATAGAAATTTTAATCGTATCGAATACCTCCGAAAAAAATAGAGATAATCTTAAAAATATAAATAAACTAGAAAAGGGTGGGCTTTCAGGAGCCCCAATAGAAAATAAATCGAATGAATTAATTAATTTATTTTTTAACAAACTAAAAAATAAAATTAAAATTATAGGTGTTGGAGGAGTAAGCACTGGTAAGGGAGCTTACGAAAAAATAATTCGTGGAGCATCTTTAATTCAACTTTATACTGGCATGGTATATAGAGGACCAGATATAGCTAATAAAATAAGCCAGGAATTAATCGAAATACTAACAAAAGATGGCATTAAAAATATTTCAGAGATAGTGGGATCAAAAAATTGATATTGACGGATTAACTCATTAATCTTATACAAGCATAATTTTTATGACAAAAAAATGTGAACTCACAGGAAAAATGCCTCTTAAAGGTCACAACGTTAGCCATGCTAACAACAAAACTAAAAGAAGATTTTTACCTAATTTAAAAAAGGTAAAATTTAAAAGTGAATTGTTAAAAAAGTCTTTGAAGCTCACTGTCTCTAATGCAGGTGTGAGATCAGTTGATAAGAAAGGTAGCTTTGATAACTTCTTAAAATCAGCAAAAGCAAGAGATTTATCTCTAAGGCTAAAAAAACTTAAAAAATCATTACTCTCTAAAACTGCTTAATGAACAAAGTATTTTTAATACTCTCATTATTTATGGGAGTTGTAGTATTAGCATCCAATTATTTAGTTCAGTTTCCAATCAATTATTATGGACTTCAGGATATTTTAACATACGGTGCCTTTAGTTATCCGATTGCATTTTTAATTACTGATTTAGCAAATAGATCTTTTGGAAAAATAATTGCTAGAAAAATTGTTTATATTGGATTTGTAATTGGAATTTTTTTTACACTTATATTCTCAACAAATTTTGAAGATTTAATATCAATTAGGATAGCAATAGGATCTGGTACTGCTTTTATGGTTGCTCAATTATTAGATGTGCAAATTTTTGATAAATTAAGACAAAAAAAATGGTTTATTGCACCTTTGGCCTCATCCTTCGTAGGCTCAATAGTAGACACATTCCTATTCTTTTCTATATCTTTTTATGGAACAGGTGTTCCATGGGTAACTCTCTCTCTAGGAGATTTAGCAGTTAAAATTCTAGTTGCTTTAATAATGTTAGTACCTTTTAGGATGATGTTGGGTATTTTAAAGCCAGCTTAATTAGAAATGAAATTTATAAGCTAAAATTTTATAAGCCAACTTTGCAACTAAAAAATTATAAGAATTAAATCCTTTAATTGGAGAAAGTTCATTAATATCTGCACCCACTATGTTTGAATTTTTAGCCGCAATCTTAATAATTTCTAAAGATTCATTCCAGAATAGTCCGCCTGGTTCTGGAGTACCAGTAGCTGGCATAATACTACTATCGAAGCCATCTACATCAAAAGTTAGATAAACCGTTTTATTTTTAATCATTTTTTTAAAAGTATTCAAATTCCATTTTTTTTTATCTTTTGCCCAAAAAATATTTATTCTTTTTGAATTCTTTTTTAAGAAGGGTATTTCACCCTCTGATATATTTCTAATACCAAAAGATATTAAGGAAACATTTTTGTAATCTAAGCATCTCCTTATTGCAGAGGCGTGAGAATATTTTTCACCAAGGTAACTTTCTCTTAAGTCTGCATGTGCATCAAAATGTAAAAGACAAATATTCTTGAACTTTTTTGTAAATGGAATAATGCAACCTGGAGTTATTGAGTGTTCACCTCCAAGGACAAGAGGAAATTTTTTCTTATTTAAAATATTTTCATTTATTAAAGAAATTTTTTTTAAAGCCTTATTAATATTTTTATCAATTTTAAATGGTTTTAAAGTTTTGATACCAATTTTCTTATGAGGCTCATAATTTAGCTCTTCATCGTATAACTCAACTTGATGAGAAGCTTTTATAATTTCTTTTGGTCCATTTTTTGTTCCACCACCATAACTAACTGTTTTTTCAAGACCAAAAGGTACAACAACTACCTTCTCTTTAAATTTTGTTTTATTATCAATGCCAAGGAAACCGTCCTTATTTTTCAAAAATTCTAATTCTTTAATCATTCTCATCTAATTAAATCTCTATTTTTCCTCTTAAAAAAGTAATCGCATCTCCTCCAATTGTAACCCTATCACCATTATAAGTACAATAAAGTTTACCACCCCTTTTTGAGATTTGATGGGCGGTCATTTCTTTTTTTTTTAATCTTTTAAACCAGTAAGGAATGAGTTCGCAATGGGCCGAACCAGTCACTGGATCTTCTGGAATACCTAACTTAGGTGCAAAAACTCTTGATACGAAATCTACTTCATTTCCTGGTGCTGTTACTATTGTTATTGGATATTCTAGTTTATTCAATTTATCAAAGCTTGGAGAAATATTAATTATATCTTCTTCACAATCATAGACAGCAATCGCATCTCTATGTCTATAAAGTTCTTTTGGTTTTTTACCAAGAGCGTTAGAAATATCATCCATATTATTTTCAATACTAGGATTCCTAGAGGGAAAGTCCATAAAGTATAAATTATCTTTATGTGTCACAGTCAATGTATCTTGAATTTTTGTTTTAAATACTATTTTTTCTAAATTTATATCTAACTCTTTTAAAATTACATGTGCAGTCGCAAGTGTTGGATGACCAGCTAAGTCTAATTCAGTTAAAGGTGTAAACCAACGTATATCAAATTCATTTTTATTTTTTACAAAAAAAGCTGTTTCAGAGAGATTATTTTCTTGAGCAATTTTTTGCATTAAATTATCACTTATCCATTCTTGCAAAGGACATACTGCTGCCGGATTGCCCCCAAATACTTTAGATGTAAAAGCATCAACTTGATAGATTGGTATAATCATCCTTTAATTATATGATATTAAATTAAAATATTTTTGAGAAATTTTTTCTCTCTCTATTTTTCCACTCACCTTTATGGAAAGCATCACTTGCAATTAACGGCAAAACAGTTGTTGCTTCAGCAAAAACCATTTGTTCTTTTGTTACGTCAACTTTGCCCCATGAACTTGCTTCTTTTAAAGTTGAACTGCTGCAAGCACCATCTCTAGAATCTGCAACTGTAATTTGCACAGCATATTTATGCATAGCCACATTTTTTCCAAGCAGTTCAGCACATATGACCGTATCTTGAATAAAATTTTTTGGAACACCTCCACCAATCATAAATAAACCCGAACCTTCAGATCTAATTTTTATTTCTGTCAATTCTCTAAACTCTCTTATTGCATCAATGGTTATGTGATTTTTTGGATTTCTTTCTTGATGCATTACTAATCCAAAGCCAGCGCTGGAATCTGTAAAAGCAGGGCAAAAAATTGGTACATTATTGTCGTAAGCCATTTCTATTAACGACCCTTTTTTTTTTGAATTTGTTTTTAGATATTTTCCTATTTCCTGAATAAATTCTCTTGAAGTGTAACTACGAGGCTCTAAAGTATCTGCAATTTCTCCGATAATTCTATCACACATTTGAAGTTGATCTTCATCTATGTAGGTATCGTATATTCTATCAATATAATTTTCTCTAAGCTCCATATCATCCTGAAATTGAGAACCTTGATAATGTTTAAAGCCCAAAGCCTCAAAAAAATCCATATCAATTATAGAAGCTCCAGTTGCAACTATTGCGTCCACCATATTGTATTTAACCAAATCTCTATACACATGCATACATCCTGCTGCAGAGGTAGATCCAGCTAAGGTTAAAAAAATTGTACAATCTTTATCCTTCAGCATTTCATTATAAATATCTGCTGCATTGGCAGTTTCTCTTGATACAAATGACATTTTTGACATCGAGGATATAATTTCTCTTGCATCGAACTTTGTGATGTCAATGTGCTCAACCTCCTTGCTCAAGAGGTCTTTTTTTCTATTATGTGATAAGTTTTTGTTTTCTGACATTATGCAACAAGAAACTCTTTCATAGTTTCTTTGTTATACATTGTCATAATTGGATCATCTTCTACTTCAAATATCTGATCAGAATAAAAACCATTAAATTGAGTTCTAAATGTTAAACCATATGCTCCGAGTTGACCTAACTCGATATAATCGTTTTCCTTAATATTGTTTGGCAATATGAAAGGACCTTTCATATAATCCATACTATCACATGTTGGACCATAAAAATCAAAAGAAGTTAACTTTTTTGATATTACTCTTCCATTTTTAATTACTCTTGATGGATAAACAATATTAGGTGTTCCTGCATCAAATAAAGTTCCATACGTTCCATCATTGATATACAATTTTTGTTTTTTTCTTAAGTTTACTCTTACAATTGTAGATCCACTTTCCGCAACAAGCGATCTACCAGGTTCACAAATTATTTCTGGCAGTTTTTGAAGTTTTAAATTTTTTAAACCTTTCTTTATTTCGTCAAAATAAGATTGCATTGGCTGCGGTACAAGATCTGGATAAATTGTTGGAAATCCACCGCCGACGTTTATTATGTCAGGAACAATCTTTGTTCTTTTAATTATATTTCCTATTTCTGAAATTCCTTTTGCATACGAAATTGGATGCATGCATTGAGAGCCTACATGAAAACTTAAACCAAGTTTGTAAGCATATTGTTTACCAAGCCTTAAAAGACCTGCTGCTTCTGATGTTATAGCTCCAAATTTTTTGGATAAATCAATTTCAGCATGTTCATTTGAAACAGAAACTCTTACAAATAATCTTAAGTCTTTCGCGTGATTTGTGCTTTCAATAATTTTTATTAATTCATCTTTTGTATCTAATGCAAAAGTTTTTATATTGTACTTAAAATATGCTTCCTTTATATCTTCTCTACTTTTTACGGTATGCATGTAAGAACATTCAACTTCAGGATTTAAATTTTTTATTGTTTCGATCTCTTTAATTGATGCAACATCGTAGTGCTTTATTCCGCTATCTAATAATGTTTGTAAAACTACTGGATGTGGATTTGTTTTGACAGCGTAAAGGATTTTACCTGGAAATTTATTTTGAAAGAATTTAGAAGCTAATCTTATAGAATTTCTTCTTATACAATATACCGGTTCTGTTGGTTTCAGTTGGTTTACAAGCTCGTCAACTGACTTAAATTTTTGCATTTAAAGCTCCAAAAAAAAATTTAACAAAAAAAACTCGCATAACTGTTATGCAAGTTTATATAAAACGAGCATTTATGCTGAAAATGAGCCAATGTAAAGTAAAAATATATACTTGAAATAATTTAGAATGTTTCCATATAAGGCCCATGGCTGAAGCTGAAATAGTAAAAAAAATAACAGAATTTGAGGATAAATCTCTATTAATTGTAGACGATGATAACCCATTCAGAGAAAGACTTGCAAGAGCAATGGAGAAGAAAGGTTTCTCCGTTTCACAAGCTGAAGGTGTAAAAATTGGAATAGAATCTGTAAAATCCAAAAAGCCAGCCTTTGCAGTTGTAGATTTAAGATTAAATGATGGAAATGGACTTGAGGTTGTTAAAGAAATTCAAAAAAATAATTCTGAGAGCAGAATAGTAATGCTAACTGGATACGGCAATATTCCAACTGCAGTTGCAGCTATTAAAGAAGGTGCAATTGATTATCTTGCAAAACCAGCTGATGCAGATGACGTTGAAAAGGCATTGCTTGCAGATCCTAACAAAAAAGCAGCTCCACCAGAAAATCCAATGTCAGCAGATAGAGTAAAATGGGAACATATCCACAGGGTTTTTGAGCTTTGTAATAGAAATGTTTCTGAAACTGCAAGAAGATTGAAAATGCATAGAAGAACTCTGCAAAGAATTCTCTCTAAAAGATCACCTAGATAAATCTTCTAAAATTTTTCAACTTATTAACAATCAAAGTAAGCAGAAGAATTTTAAGTATTTCCGCATAAACAAATGGCAACAAGCCTAATTTAAATATCGGTTTATCCCACCCAATAAGGGTACCAAGCCACAATAAACCAAATAGATAAATAATTGAAATTGAAAATAAAATTTTAAAAAAATTAAAAAAATAGTTTTTGTTATATTTCAAATATCCAGCAATAACTGCAGCAAAAATAAATCCAATTAGATAGCCCATTGTTGGACCCATAAAATAAGATAGACCAACTCCCTTCTCAGGAGAATTAGAGAATACAGGCAATCCAGAAATTCCCTCAATTAGATACAAACAAACTGCAGCAGCACCAGCTTTATATCCAAATGTTATCCCTAACAATATTACGACAAAAGTCTGCATTGTCATTGGAACAGGGTAAAAAGGGATTTTAATTTTTGCCGATATAGTTAATAATATTGATCCAGCAAAAGCAATTACGATGTATTTAAGTATTTTGTTACTGTAAATATTTTTAGCTATTTCCATGCTTAATTGATACAATTATAATAACAATAAATCTACACTTTTGTTAACAAGTTATTTTAAAATTATTAACTTATATTAATTTAAGCTAAAATATTAAATGTCAAAAATTAAAAAAGACGACAACTTTTATTTGATTGATGGATCTGGATATATTTTCAGAGCTTATTATGCACTTCCACCGTTAACAAGAAAAAGCGATGGCTTACCTGTCGGAGCTGTTAGTGGATTTTGTAACATGCTTTTTAAACTTCTAGAAGATGCTAAATCAAAAGACAATAAAGATAAGCCCAGTCATTTTGCAGTAATTTTTGACTCGGCAAGAAAAAATTTCAGAAATGAAATTTACTCTGAATATAAAGGAAACAGATCTGATGCTCCTGATGATTTAATTCCACAATTTGATTATATAAGAAAATCAGTACTCGCGTTCAATCTTCCTTCTATTGAATTAATAAATTATGAAGCAGACGATTTGATCGCTACTTATGTAGAGCAAATTTTAGAAAAAGGTGCAAAAGCAACAATAGTTTCCTCTGATAAAGATTTAATGCAGCTTTATAGGAAAAATGTGAGAATATATGACCCTATGAAGAATAAATTTATAAATGAGGAGGATGTTCAAAATAAATTTGGAGTTGAAGCTGGAAAGGTAATCGATGTTCAAGCTTTAGCTGGAGATAGTACTGATAATATTCCAGGCGTACCAGGTATTGGGGTTAAAACCGCAGCTGAATTAATCAAAGAGTATGGAAATTTAGAAAACTTACTAAAAAATGCAAATAAAATTAAACAGAATAAGAGAAGAGCAACATTAATTGAAAATAAAGACAAAGCAATAATTAGCAAGAAACTGGTAACATTAAAAAAGGATGTTCCAGTTAAAAATAAAATTGAGGAATTTGAATTAAAGGAAATTGATAAACAAAAACTTTATAATTTCTTAAGAGAAATGGAATTTAATAGACTATTAAGTTCTGCGATTTCAACTTACGGTGAAACTGATTTTTCACAGAGCAAAAATAAAAATACTGATAAAAAAAATAATTCAAAAATTAAAAAAGAAAACTATCATTTAATTAAAAATGAGGTCGAGCTACAAAAATGGTTAAAAGATGCAGAGGATAAAGGGGAATTTGCTATTGATACAGAAACTAACTCATTAGATGCTCATCAAGCAAAACTTGTGGGAATTTCTATATCCCATACAATTGGTAAAGGCTGTTATATTCCTACAGGACATAAAAATTTCAAAAATTTAGATGAAACAAAAATTTTAAAAATATTAAAACCTTATTTAGAGGATAAAAGTATTAAAAAGATCGGTCAAAATATAAAGTTTGATTATATTATTTTTAACAAAAGAGGAATAAATATTAATTCTTTAGAAGATACAATGTTGATGTCTTATGTTTTAGATGCAGGAAAAAATAGACATAACATGGATACACTGGCTGAAATTCATCTAGGACATAAAACAATTCAATTTAAAGATTTAGTAGGTACTGGAAAAAAACAAATAAATTTTTCAGAAGTAGATGTGAATATAGCCAAGGATTATGCAGCTGAGGATGCTGATATTACATATCGATTGTACAAAAACTTTTTAAAGTCTTTAAAAGAAGAAAACCTTTTAAATATTTATGAAATTTTTGAAAAACCATTAGTTAAAATTTTAGCTAAAATGGAAATAGAAGGTATTAAATTAGATGAAAAATCACTTAAAAACTTATCTTCGAAATTTGAAAAAAAAATAAAAAGCCTAGAACAGAAAATATTTAAGCTCTCTAAAAAAGAATTTAATATTGGTTCTACCAAGCAGCTTGGTGAAATAATGTATAATGACTTAAAAATTGCCTCATTAAAAAAAACAAAAAAAGGAAGTTTTGCAACTAGTGCTTCTGTTTTAGAAGATTTAGCTTTCAAGGGTTATGATTTTCCAAAATTAGTTCTTGAGTGGAGACAAACTAGCAAACTTAAAAATACTTATTCAGATACTCTTCCTGAACACATAAATAAAAATACAAAAAGAATTCATACATCTTTCCTTTTAGCTGCTACAACAACTGGAAGACTGGCATCAAGTGATCCAAATTTGCAAAACATCCCAATTAAAACTGTAGAAGGCAAAGATATAAGAAGAGCATTTATTGCTGAAAAAAACAAAAAACTTATTTCTGCAGATTATAATCAAATAGAAATGAGAATCTTAGCAGATCTAGCAGATGTGAAAGAGTTAAAAAAAGCATTTAATAATAATGATGATATTCACTCTCTTACAGCAAGCCAAGTATTTGGTACTGAAATTAACAAAGTTGACCCAGATATGAGAAGAAAAGCTAAAGCTATTAATTTTGGGATAATTTATGGAATATCGCAATATGGTCTTGCAAAACAAATTAACGTTTCAAACGTCGAGGCTGAGGAATTTCTTAACTCTTATTTTTTAAAATTCCCTGAGATAAAAGAATATATGTCTGAAACAATAAAGTTTTGTAGAAAAAGCGGATTTGTAAACAATATTTTTGGAAGAAAAACACACATTACCGGTATTAATGATAAAAACTTTAACGTAAGAAATTTTCAAGAAAGAGCAGCAATAAATGCGCCAATTCAGGGGTCAGCATCAGAAATAATGAGGATGGCAATGATTAGATTAGATGACGAGATTAGCGATAAAAAAAATAATAATCTAAAAATGCTTTTGCAAATTCATGATGAGTTAATATTTGAAGTAGAGGAAAAAAATATTATTAATAGTTCAAAAATTATAAAAAAAATAATGACAAGTGTAAAAGATAGTAACCTGCACTCATTCTCAATACCTTTATTAGTAGACATAAATTCTGGTGATAATTGGGGACAATTACATTAGAAACATTTAATTGCCCAAATTTAAACATTTTAGTATTTTTATAAGTGAATAATGAAACAAACAATTGCACTAGTCGATGATGATAGAAATATCTTAACTACTTTAAGTATTGCACTTGAGAAAGAAGGATTTCAAATTCAAACATATTTAGATGGAGAAAGTGCTCTAATAGGTTTGTCAAGAACGCCACCTGATCTTGCAGTTATAGACATTAAAATGCCAAGAATGGATGGAGAAGAATTGTTAAAAAAATTAAGAAAAAAAACTTCAATGCCTGTAATTTTTTTAACTTCAAAGGATGAAGAAGTTGATGAATTGCTTGGATTAAAACTTGGGGCCGATGATTTCGTAAAAAAATCTGGTGGATTTTCAACGAAAGTTCTTATTGAGAGAATTAGAGTACAACTTAGAAAAAAAGATAATAAAATTGAAGAAAATAAAAATATTATTTCTCACGGTAAATTAAAATTAGACCCCTCACAATTAGAGTGTGAGTGGGATGGAAAAGAACTACCAGATAAATTAACAACGACAGAATTTTTAATAGTTAAAGAACTGTCAAAAAGACCTGGTATAATCAAAGAAAGATCTCAATTAATGGATGTTGCATATAGAGAAGATACTGACATTGAAGATAGAACAATAGACAGCCATGTAAAAAGAATAAGAAAAAAATTTAAGAGGATAGATCCTGACTTTTCAGCGATTGAAACTAGATACGGAAGTGGATATCGTTGGAATGTTAAATAATGTTGAGTCGTTTTCTTAAAAATTTATCAATACTAAAAAAATTTCTATTTATTAATTTTTTGGTATTTTTGATTATTGGTTTACTCACATTAATTTACCTTAATAGAATTCAACCTACATTAATAAAAACTAAGACAGTAAATCATATTAATACACTAGACAATACAATTGAAAATTTGAATAGATTACAAGTTCAATTTAATGAGGAAGAGGTAAAAAGTTTTCTTTTTTCTACTAGGTTTTTGTTTCAAAGTTTAGATAGAGTTCAGTTTTTTGATCTCAATTTTAATCTAATTGGGGATACGGACACTCTTGATCTGGACCCGCGAGCTTTTTCCCAAAGATTAGATATAGTTGAAATGAATAACCTCAACGAAAACGAACAAAATAATAAACCAGAAAAAAAAGAGGAAAATTTAAAAAAAAAAGTTAAAATTTTGGAAAATTTGGACATTTATAAAAGTTCAAAAAATTATGGACAACCCTATACATTTACTTCTGATAGTTACGATCAATTTTTGTTAACAACTTTGAAAAATGTCATAATAGATAATATAGAAGTTGGTTTTATTGCAGTTACAGAAAACGCAAATGATGTAAAAGCTGTAATTAACGAACGTAAAGTGTTTATAGTTAGAACAGCAATTTTAGTAGGTATAGTAATTATAATTTTTTCATTTGTTATGAATAGATATTTTTTAAAGCCAATAAAAAATTTGGTTATTTATACAAATTTAATAAAAGAGAAAAGTAGTCAAGAAACAAACATAAAATCAATTCAGAATAGAAATGATGAAATTGGAACTTTATCAAAATCATTGGGAGAAATGACTGATGAATTACATCAAAGAATTACAACAGCAGAAAATTATTCAACAGACTTGTTGCATGAAATAAGAAATCCGCTAGCATCTTTGAAGAGTGCATCAGAAATTATATCTGAGACTGAGGATAAATCACAAAGACATAAGTTAGTAAAAATTGTTTCTCATGATGTTGAAAGAATTGAGAGATTAATTACAGATTATTCACAAATGTTGAGAGATGAGGCTGCAATTTCATCCGAAAAGATGAAAAAAATCAACTTAGCTGAGGTAGTAAAATCAGTCGTTGATGATTTTAATAGCGTTTATGACACTAAAAAATCTATAGCAATTAATTTTAAGACAAATGGCCAAAATAATTATGAAATTCTTGCTATAGAAAATCGAATTGAACAAATTATAGCAAACTTATTAGAAAATTCGATTTCATTCAGTGAGAAAAATCAAGCAATAGATGTTGAGCTAGCAAAAAAAGAAGAGGATAAAATTACATTAATAGTTTCAGACGAAGGGGTTGGTTTTAATGAAAATGATACAAATAAAATTTTTAATAGATTTTATAGCAATAGACCTGAGAAATTTGGTGAGCATTCAGGTTTAGGACTAAATATAGTAAAAAATTTAGTAGAGATACATGGTGGCGAAATCACCGCATCTAATAATAAGGATAAAGGTGCCAGAATTGAAATAAATTTCCCAAAAGCTTAAATCTTTGTTGATTAATTTTGTTAAATTGTTAAAAGCCTCTTCTTATGGAAGATTATAAAGTAAAAGATATATCTGAAGCAGAATTTGGTAGAAAAGAAATTTCATTAGCAGAAACAGAAATGCCAGGCTTAATGGCATTAAGAGCAGAGTATAAAGGTAAAGAACCTTTAAAAGGTGCAAAAATTGTTGGCTGTTTACATATGACAATCCAAACAGCAGTATTAATTGAAACACTAGTTGAGCTTGGAGCTGAAGTAAGATGGTCTTCGTGTAATATTTTTTCTACCCAAGATCACGCAGCTGCTGCAATTGCAAAAGCTGGAATACCTGTTTTTGCATGGAAAGGTGAAACAGAGGAAGAATATTGGTGGTGTGTAAAACAAACTATTGAAGGAAAAGAAGGTTGGAAACCAAATATGATACTTGATGATGGTGGAGATTTAACAGCCTTGATGCACAAAGATTATAAAGATTTATTAAAAGATATAAAAGGTTTGTCAGAAGAAACTACAACTGGAGTTTTAGCTTTGAAAAAAATGGAAAGCGAGGGAACTTTACTTGTACCTGCGATAAACGTAAACGACTCTGTTACAAAATCAAAATTTGATAACCTTTATGGTTGTAGAGAAAGTTTAGTTGATGGAATAAAAAGAGCAACTGACGTAATGATGTCAGGAAAAGTTGCTATCGTAGCAGGTTTTGGTGACGTTGGAAAAGGAAGTGCTGCATCGCTCCGTCAAAGTGGTGCAAGAGTTATGGTTACCGAAACTGATCCTATATGCGCACTTCAAGCTGCAATGGAAGGTTATGAAGTAGTATTAATGGATGATATGATCAAAGAAGCAGACATTGTTGTAACAGCTACTGGAAACAAAGATGTAGTTACAGCTGATCACATGAGAGATATGAAAGATAGAGCTATACTTTGCAATATTGGACACTTTGATAATGAAATTCAAGTTGAAGCACTAAAAAATTATAAGTGGGATGAAATCAAACCACAAGTTCATGAAATTACTTTGCCTAGCAATAAAAGAATAATTTTACTTGCTGAAGGTAGACTGGTAAATCTTGGTTGTGCAACAGGGCACCCTAGTTTTGTAATGAGTGCATCATTTACAAATCAAGTAACTGCTCAAATTGAACTTTGGAATAATTCAGATAAGTATGAAAAGAAAGTATATGTTTTACCAAAACATTTAGATGAAAAAGTTGCAAGACTTCACTTAGAAAAAGTTGGGGCTAAATTAACTAAGTTATCTGAAGATCAAGCTCAATATATTAGCGTAACTACAGAAGGACCATACAAGCCTGATGCGTATCGCTACTAAAAGTAGCAAGTTAAATATTTCTAAATTAGAAAATACCAAAAAAATCGCAGATATTTTTGCAAAGAATATTTTCAAGGGTAATGTTATTTTATTTTATGGAGAGATTGGGGTAGGCAAAACAACCTTTATAAAATTCTTGGTAAATAGTCTTGAGAAAATAGACAAAAAAAATATTTCAGAAATAACAAGCCCCACTTTTAGTTTGATGAATCAATACAAATTAAACAAATTTGATATACATCATTACGACCTTTATAGACTGAAGAGTGAAAAGGATATTTTGAGTTTGAATATTTTTGAAGATATTTCTGATAAAATTGTATTAATTGAATGGCCAGAAATATTAGGTGAACATAAACCAAAAAACACAATTGATATAAATTTTGAGTATGGAGAAAATTTTAACTCAAGGTATTTAACAATATCAGCTTATGAAAAATTAAAAATATTTGATGAATTTAAATCATTATAAAAAATTATCAGGAGACGCATCCTTTAGATCCTTTTATCGCTCAAACAAATCAGTCATTGTTTATAGTAAAAAGGATCCAAAAATAAATCTATTAATATATGATGCAATCAATAAACTTCTTTTAAAAAATAAAATTAACGCTCCTAAATTACTAAAAGAAAATTATGATAAAAATTATATAGAGATAGAGGATTTAGGAGATGAAACAATTTTAAGTACATTAAAAAGAAAAAAAGCTAAAATTGAAATATATAAAAAAATTTTTTTATTACTTATTAGAATTCAAAAAATTAACAAAGAAAAAACTTTAACTTTTAAAAAAAGTTATTACCATTTACCAAAATATTCTGAGAAAAAATTAATTGATGAAGCAAACTTATTTACTCAGTGGTATCTACCAACAAAACTAACAAAAAATGAGATAAAAAAAGTAAAAAATAAACTAAATAAAATTTTTAAAAAATTGTTATCAAAGTTAAAAATTAAAAAAAAAGTTTTAGTACACAGAGATTTTCATATTTCAAATATTATGTTTCATAAAAATAAGCTATTTTTAATTGACAGTCAGGATGCGGTATATGGAAATCCTGCTTATGATTTAGCATCTTTAATAGATGACGTAAGGTTTAAAACAACTCGGAATTTTAAAAGTCACTTACTTCAAACATATTTTAAACTTGAAAAAAAAATTAAAATTGAAAAATTGAAAAATGATTTTGAAATATTATCTGTTTTAAGAAACTTGAAAATAATTGGTATTTTCACAAGATTATCATTAAGAGACAAAAAACATAAATACCTAAAATTAATCCCCTATGCATGGAAATTAATTCAAGATAGATCAGAGGATATAAAATTTAAAGAACTTAACGTTTTATTAAATAATTATATCCCAGAAAAGAAAAGACTAAAATGAGGATATCAACAGGGTTAATTTTGTGTGCAGGTTTTGGTAAAAGAGTTGCTCCTTTAACTAATACTACTCCGAAACCTCTTCTCCAAATTAAAAATGGTACATTATTAGAAAACTCTATAAATTTTTTAAAGAAATGTGGAATTAAAAAAATTAAAATTAATACTCATTATCTATCAGATGAAATAGAAAATTTTATTAAAAAAAAAAATTATAAAAATGAAGTAGAATTATTTTTTGAAAAAGAAATTTTGGATACAGGAGGAGGTATCAAAAATTTAGCAAATAATGATACTGATGAAAATTTTTTGATTATAAATCCAGATACAATTTGGAAGGATAATTATTTAATTGTAGTAGAAAAAATGAAAAAATTTTATTTTGATAACAATTTAAGCAATATTTTGATGCTTGTTAATAAATCTAAAAGCTTTGATAAACGGTTTAAAGGTGATTTTACTCTAAAAGATAATTTAGTATCTAAAAAAAATATAAATAACTACATTTTTACTGGGTGCCAAATTTTAAATAAAAGTATTTTTAGAAGTATTAATAAGGATAAGTTTTCAATATCTGAAGTTTGGGACAAAGAAATTAATAATAAGCAGCTATACGGCATCGAAAGTGTTAACGAATTTTTGCATGTTACAGATCTTGATATTTATAAAAAATTAAGTTCTTAAAATTTGATCAGGTTTTTCGCTCTACTTTTGTCTAGATAAATTGCATCAGTTAATTTTTTTTCATTATTAAATGTGATTTTCAATGGATTGCCAGTTGGTATTTCTAATTTAGTTACTTCATCATTATCTAGTTCAAATAAAAATTTGCACATTGATCTTATTGAATTTCCATGGGCTGAAACAACAATATTATTATCCAATTTATTTTCGATTTGAGACTTATAATAAGGAATTACTCTTTCGTAGGTGTCTTTTAAAGACTCAGTATCAGGCACTTTTTCTCTTGGAATATCTTTATAAGTTTCAATATTTAAAGGATGATAAGGACTATTTTTACTTAAAGGTTGAGGTGGAGTATCCCATGATCGTCTAAAAATGTGAACTTGTTCTTCTCCTAATTTTTTTTTCATTTCATCTTTATTTAAACCAGTTAAGGCTCCATAATGTCTCTCATTTAACTCCCATGCTTTTATAATTTGATCATCTTTTTCTCTGATAGTGTTTAATATAAGCTTAAGAGTATCTATAGATCTCTTTTGATAGGAGCTAAAAAAGTAATCAATTTTAAAATTTAATTCTTTTATAAGTTCACCTGCTTTACATGCCTCAAGTTTGCCTTGCGGAGAGAGTTCAACGTCAACCCATCCTGTAAACTTATTTTGTAAATTCCATTCACTTTGTCCATGTCTTATTAAAATTAAATGTCTCATTTTATAATATTTAATATAAAATATATACATACTAAAGATATTTAAAATATTAATATAATAATATCTTAAAGATGTATTAAATTTTAAAATTTGGAGGATAAGTAATGGACTCTTTTGAAGATAGAAAAAAAGGTTTTGAAAAAAAGTTTGCTCATGACGAAGAAAAAGAATTTAAAATAAGTGCAAGAAGAAATAAATATCTAGGAGAGTGGGGATCAAAGATTATGGGATATAGCGAGGAGCAAACTAAGGAGTATATTCAATCAGTTATAAAAGCAGATTTTGCAGAAGCTGGTGATGAAGATGTATTTAGAAAAATTAAAAGCGATTTAGAAAGTTTTAATATTTCTGACGACGAAATTCGTAGTAAAATGAATGAGATGAATGAAAAGGCTAAAGCAGACTTTAATTAAATTATTCATTACCTTTTTATTTTGTAGTAATTCTTTCTCAGATACAGAACAAATATCCTCGAAGAATGTTTTAGTAATAGATGGTGACACAATTATTTTAAATAAAAAAAAAATCAGATTTTCAGGAATTGATGCTCCAGAAAGTTTTTTTAGAGGTAAGAAACAAACCTGTAAGCTTGAAAATCAAAAAATTTTTTGTGGCGAAATTTCAAAAAAAAAACTAACTCAAAAAATCGATAATCAAATTGTAAAATGTTTTATTGAGAAAAATAATGATAGATATAATAGAATTCTAGCAGAATGTTTTGTTAATAATGAAAGTTTATCGGTTTATATGGTGAAAAATGGTTACGCATTTGATTATGCTAAATACTCAAAAAAAAAGTACCAAGAATATGAAAATTTTGCAAAAAAAAATAAACTTGGATTATGGAAAACTAAATTTGAATATCCATGGGTATGGAGAAAAAAAAATAGATAATTTATAAATTAATTTGTGATTCGATCAAAAAAATTAATAGTTTTAATTTCATTTTTATTTATATCTGCGTGTTCATCTGTACCAAAGAATACAGCAAATAGTTGTTCAATTTTTTCTGAAAAATATTTTTGGTATAAACATGCAAAAAAAACAGAAAAGAAATGGGGTACCCCTGTTTATTTACAACTAGCTATCATTAAAATGGAGTCAGATTTTAATTGGTTGGCAAAGCCACAAAGACAAAAAATTTTTAAGGTTATACCTTACAAACGTCCTTCAAGTTCTTTTGGATACTCACAAGCTGTCAAAGGAACGTGGAAAGAATATAAAAAGGAGACTGGAAATAAATTTGCATCAAGGGCAAGATTTAAAGATAGTGTTGATTTTATTGGGTGGTACACAAACAAAACAAAATCTATACTTAAAATACCGTTAGATGATAGTTTCAGACAATATCTTGCTTATCACGAGGGATGGGGTGGATACAAAAATTACAAAAAAAATCAAAAGGTTATCCTTTTAGCAAAGAAGGTAGAGAACAATTCAAATAAATACAAAAAACAACTTAATGAATGTAAAAATTCCTTATCAAATAAAAGGTATATTATTTTTTAGTTTAATTGTTTTTTTAGCTCTAAATCTACGGCATCTATTCTTTTTGTATTTTTTGCAAGAGCCAAATACATTGTTGGAGTTATGTACAATGTAAAAAATGTTGAAATTATCATTCCACCTAAAATTGTTGATCCAACAGCTAATCTTGATCCTTCACCCGCTCCAGGTCCAATATTTCCAATAACCAAAGGCAACATTGCAATCATAGTACTTAAAGAAGTCATAATGATAGGTCTTATTCTAAGTTTACAAGCATCTTTAATTGCTGTCTCTATTTTTGTACCTGTTCTTCTTATTTGGTTAGCGTAGTCAACAATTAAAATGCTGTTTTTTGTAGATATGCCAATTAAAATTACTAGAGCGATTTGTGAAAAAATATTTATTGAACTATTTAAGAATAAAATAAATATCAATCCTCCAAACACAGCAAGTGGAACTGTTAAAATTATGATGAATGGATGAACAAATGAATTGAATGTAGCAGCCATCACTAAATATGCAGTAATTAATGCTAAAGCAAAAATAATAAAGATTTCATTGCTAGTTTCCTTCAATTCCTCTGACTTGCCTTTCCAAGTGATTTGATTTTGTGGCGCTAAATTATTCATTGTATTTTCTAAGTACTTCATTGCCTCAGCTAGACTATAATTTTCGTCAATTGCTGCAGATATGGTGACAGCTCTTTGTCGATTATACCTTGGTAAAGTCTCTGCTGTACCTTTCTCCTCAAATTCTACTAAACTTGCTAGAGATACGAGTTTACCACTTGTTTCTGATCTAACATGTATTTTTGAAATTCCATCTTTATTTCTTCTGTCTGCAAGATATTGTTGTAAAATAATAGGATATTCTCTTCCCATCCTATTAAATGATGTAACTCTTTTTCCACCGTAAAAAGTCTCCAAAGTTCTCCCTATTGTCTCTGTAGAAACACCTAAATCTTTAGCTCTATTTTTATTTGTAATTAACTTAACTTCAGGTTTATTTTTTGTGTAATCACTCTCAATTCTCGAAAGATTTCTATTTTTTCTAAGAGTTTGAATTACTTCATTTTGAATTTTCTCTAGCTCCTCATAACTTGTACCATAAATAACCATTTGAACTGGTTTGTTGTAATTAGATACTCTTATAGATTGTGGTGAAATTGGAAAAGCAAAAGCTTGTGGAACTGTAACTATCTTTCCAATAGCTTCTCTTAAAACTGTCTGACTACCTTTTTTCCTATTTTTCCATTCATCTAGTAATGCTATTATAATAAAACTGTTGTATGTGGTTGCTGATTTACCAAATCCTGGAACACGCATAATTAATCTTTCATAAGGACTATCTTCAGCTTCAAGAAGTTTTAATAATCTACTTTCAATAATTTGTGCCTTATCTTGAGTATATTCAAAAGAACTTCCCTCATCTGTGGAACCAATTATTAAATATGCACCTCGATCCTCAATAGGGATTAATTCCTTTTTGGTGAAATTGAAAAGAAAAATAGACCCTAAGACCACAAATATTATAAATCCTGATATTATTTTTTTTTTATTTAACCAATATCCTAAGGTTTCGATGTAACCTTCAGAGAAGGATTTAAATAAATTATTAAACTTTTTAACAAATAAACCTTTTTTTTCTTTTTTACTTAAAAATTTGCTTCCCAACATAGGGGACAGAGTAAGAGCAACAAATGAGGAAACAACAATTGAAAAAGATAAAGCTATAGCAGTTTCTCTAAAAAGTGTACCAGAGATACCCTTTATAAAAATTAGAGGTAAAAATACCGCCACTAAAATTAATGTTGTTGCAATAATTGCAAATGTAATTTGTTTTGATCCCTTATATGCAGCAACTAAAGACGTTTCTCCTTTTTCAATACGAGTATAAATTGCATCAGTCATTATAACAGAGTCATCTGTTATAATTCCAATCGCCAGTATAAAACTTAGCAAAACGAAAATATTTATTGATAAATCAAAAATATATAAGCCCAAAAAAGATCCAATTAAACTTACTGGGAGTGCAATTGCAGGCACAATGACAGCTTTTAAATTTCCTAAAAATAAATAAATGATTAATACAACTAATACAAAAGCAATTATTAAACTTTTATAAACTTCTTGAATAGCAGTTCCAACATAAGTTGCTCTATTAAATGCAATCTCAAGATTTAAACCATCTGGCAATAAGGGTTTTATTTCATTAATTTTTTTTTTAATTTGATTAGATAGTTCAACTGTAGAAGCACCGCTTCTAGCATAAATACCAATTCCTACAGTTTTTAAATTTTTTGCATTTTTTCTCTGAGCTTTAAACAGAGTTTTTTCTGAGACAGGTCCAAATTCTATATTTGCGACATCAGATAATAATATTGCTTTATCTTTAACTTTTTTAATTGGTAGTGATTTTATTTTTTCTATATTTGTATAAGATTTATCAATGTTTAAAGTTAAGTCTCTATTATCTGCTTCTAAAGTACCAGCAGGAAGATCAACATTCTCATTTCTTAAAGCTCTTTCAACTTCTTGAATAGTTAAATCGTTTGCAGCTAATTTAATTGGATCAATCCATACTCTAACACTTAATTCTCTTAGACCCCCGACTAAAATTCTACCAACATTTGGTACACTTGAAAATGCATCCACAAGGTATCTTTCAGCGTAATCCCCAAGATCTAAATCGTTCCATGTAGGAGATGAAAGACTTAGCCACATAGTTGTAGTAAATCCTGCTGCTCTTTTTAAAATTTGAGGAGGACTAGACTCACTTGGTAAATTATCAACTACTCTTGATACTCTCTCTCTAATGTCGTTAGCGGCATTGTCTAAGTCTATATCGGTATTAAACTCAATATTAATTCTACTTCTGCCATTTAAAGAAGTGGAATCTATGTTCTTAATCCCTTCAGCACCCCCTATTACATCCTCAATTTTTTGTGTAATTTCCTCATCAATAATTTCAGTAGAAGCTGATTTATAATCTGTTTGAACTTGGACTACAGGTGGTTGAATTCCCTCAGGTAGTTCTCTTACTGGAAGTTCTGAGAAAACAAACATCCCAAAAATAACCAATACTAAGGACATCACCCATGCTACTACCGGTCTTTTAATACTTATTTCTGTAAGATTCATTATAAATGTTTATCTTAGCTTTTTTTCTCAGCTTCAGATTTTTTAAAAATATTTAACTTTTTAAGCCAGTCAAATTTTCCTTTTGTCGCTTCACTTTTAGTAGTTTTCTCTTTTTTCCCCCATGTCGATGCTTTCTGTTTTTCACCTTTTTCAATTGGCTTTATTTCTAAATTTGGTCTGACTTTTTTTAATCCCTCAGCTACAATCTTGTCTCCAGAATTTATGCCGTCTTTAATTTCAATAAATCCTTTATAACGATCACCTATATTAACTTTAGTTTTAATTGCTTTATTTTCATTGTTTACTTTGTAAATAAATACATTGTCTCCCTCTACAATTGTGCTTGTATCAGGCGCACCCAAATTATTTCTTACATTGTATCTAATTGAGACTTCAAGAAAAGATCCAGGTAAAATTTCACCTTTTTGATTATCTATTTTAATTCTAATTGGTAATGATCTTGTGTCCTCTGTAATTCTACTTGATATGGAATCTACTACTCCATCAAAATATTTTTTTGCAGAGCCGGAGTATTCAATTTTAACTGGCAATCCAACTTCAATAAAAGGAAAATAAATCTCTGGGATTTGAACGTCACAATATATTGTTGATGAGTCATCTAAATTAATTAAAAGTGATGATTTTGAAACTTCAACGTCCTCGGAGAATTCTTTTTTACCAATAATCCCATCAAATGGAGCAAAAATTTTCCTATTTTTTAATTCGACTATTACATCATCTTTTTTAACTTTTCGGTTAAATTCTATTGGTTTAATTATTTCAAATTTTTCTATTTTATATGCTTGAGTTTGAATAGGTACTGCTGTACCAAAAGTACTTATATTATTTTCAAAAATCCTTTCTTTAGCGTATGTTACTATTACTCCGGGAGGAGGCATTTTACTAAATTTTTTTTTGAAATGATTTCCAATCATTGTTCTTGCAATGATTACTCCTGCAATAATAAAAAAAAATATAAATATAACTGTTGTAATTTTAGATGATCTTTTCATTTATTTTTTATTCTATTTTTCCGTACTCTGCCCATGAACCATCGTAAATGGTAGGCACATATTTATTATCAACCAAAGAATATGCAAGTGCTAATATACAAGCTGAAACTCCTGAGCCACAAGAAAAAACTAACAATTTATTATTATCAGGATTTATTTGATTAAATATTTGTTTAATTTCTTCAATATTTTTAAATGTTTTGTCTGATCGTATAATATTGCTGAATGGCAAACAGTGCGAGTTTGGTATCGATCCACTTCTAACATTTTTTCTAGGATCAGATACTTTTCCAAAAAATCTTTCTTCACTTCTCGCATCTAAAACTAAAAATTCATTTGTTCTAATATTTAAATCAATCTCAGATTTATTTCTTACCATATTTCTATTTTCAACAGCTTCATATTTTGTTTCTTTAAAGTTAACTTTTTCTTTTGATGTTGGTTTTTTCTCTTTTTTCCACTTACCCAGTCCTCCATCGAGAACACTTACATATTTGGGGTTATGACCGTAATAAATAAAATTGTACCAACATCTGCATGCACTTAACACATCAGAGTTATCGTAGATTATTATTTTATCTTCGTTTTCTATACCAAGCTTTGAGATATTTTTTGCCCAAGTTTTAGCATCTGATAGCATATGAGGAAGATCAGTATTTTTTTCTGAAAACTCATCTAAATCAAAAAAAATTGAATTCTTAATGTGTTCAATTTTATATTCTTCAAATCCGTCTCTATTTGTCGAGGGCAGATGCCATGAGGCATCTATTATTTTTACATGACTTAAATTTCCTATTAACCAGTCTGTGGAAACTAAATACATTAGAATTTTTTATCTAAATATTTCTGATGATATTCTTCTGCTGTACAGTAATTTTTTAAAAGTGATAGTTGTGTCACAACTTTTCCATTTAACTTTTTATTTTCAGCTTCAATCATTTTTTCAGCAGACATTTTTTGTTTTTCATTTAAATAAAAAATTTCACTTCTATATTGTGTACCAAAATCATAACCTTGAGAGTTAAGTGTAGTAGGATCATGAAATTTAAAAAAATATTTTAATATATCCTCGTAAGTGACAGTTTTTTCATCGTATTCAAGTTTAACAACTTCAGCATGGTTAGTTGTTCCGGTACAAACATCCTTATAAGTTGTGTTTTCAGTATTACCTCCACAATAACCAACTTCAGTTCTAATTATTCCATCTATCTTACTAAATTTTTGTTCAGGACCCCAAAAACATCCAAGTGCTAAAATTGCTATTTCCATTGATAATTAGTGTATTTAATTTAAAGATAATAACATGCTCTCTAAAAATCAATTGGGATTTTTGTACATGTTTCTATCTGTGTGTGCATTTTCAGTAATGGATATAATTGTAAAATGGTCTCAACATTACCCTTTGGGTGAAGTTTTATTTTTTAGGGGATTTTTTGGCGTCATTTTTTATTTGTTTATTATACCATCAGATAGACGAAAAAATTTTTATTACACTAAGAGGGCAGGGTTACATTTTTTAAGATGTGCTTTTGGATTAATTGCTTTAGTTGCAATATTTATTGCTTTAAGAAATTTGCCATTAGCTACAGTAGTAAGTATTTCATTTGCTGCACCTATATTCACAACTATATTTTCAATTTTTTTGTTGAGAGAAAAAGTTGGCATATTTAGATGGGTAGCAGTCATTATAGGTTTTGTCGGAATAATTATTATTACTGAGCCGGGTTTAAGTTCAGTGAACATATATTACATATACCCAATCATTTTTTGTTTGGGATTATCTTATGTAGCAATTGCTATTAGACAGTTGTCAAAAACAGAGCCAGTTTGGTTAATTTCTCTATATTTTTCAGTTGCGATCACTTTATTAAGCTTATTTACAATTCCTTATGGGTGGATTATGCCAAGTCTATATGACCTTCCATTTTTATCTTTTATAGGTTTTTTTGGAGGCGTTGCAAATTTATGGTTAAGTCAGTCATATAAATATTCTGAGGTATCATTAGTTACTCCTCTTAAGTATTTAGCTTTAGTTTTTGCTATATTTTTTGGATATCTAATTTGGGGAGAGGTACCAACAATAAAAACTTTGATGGGGGCAGGTTTGGTAATAATTTCATCATTAATTATTTTTAGAAGAGAGATATATCTCAAAAAACAGTTAACAGTTGGAAGACATGAGTAAACCGCCATCATATTGGAATAAAGCTAGGAGATATTTATCATCAAAGGATAGAGTAATGAAAACTTTAATTGAAAAATATTCTGATGCCTCACTTACAACTAGAAAAAATATATTTCTTTCACTTTGTAAAAGTATTATTGGTCAGCAGATTAGTGTAGCGGCTGCTAATTCCGTATTTTTAAAGTTTAAAAAAAAATGTAAGAATAAAATTTCTCCTAAAACAATTAAAAAATTAACTTTCACACAATTAAAAAGCTGTGGATTAAGCAGGCAAAAAGTAAAAGGAATTAAGTCGTTAGCTGAAAAAATGCTTAATAAAGAATTTAAACCTAATTTAATAAAAAATATGTCAGACGAGCAAGCGATTGAATATTTATCAGAATTGAGGCAGATAGGCAGATGGTCTGCTGAGATGATACTTTTATTTACTTATAACAGGTCAAATATTTGGCCTGTTCAAGATATTGGTTTATTGAGAGCTATATCAAATAATTATAAAAAAAAATATTTGCCACCAAATAATTTTGTAGAAAAATTAAAAATTAGATTTTCCCCATATTGTTCAGTTGCAACATGGTATTTATGGAGATCTATAGATGATGAACCTATTCAGTACTAAATCCTTCTACAACTTGCATGTGTCGAACAGTTGTATTTTTAGCTAACGCCCAACCTTTTTGATATTCTTTTGAGTCGTGACATTCAATTGCCTTTTGAAAATTTGGGAATTCCCAAACAACTGTTCTTAAAAAATTATCTCCCTCAAAAGATTGACTCCTTCCTCCTCTTACTAGAGGCACACCTCCATAACTTTTAATAATTGGTGTTGCTGCTTCAGCATATTTTTTTAAGTTTTCTTGGTTTTCAATTTTTGTATATAAACTTATCCAATATCCTTTCATTATATTTCTCCTTTTTAAATTTTAAAATTTATGATACCAGATTTTATGTCAGAAAAATTAATAATCAGTTTTGAAGAATACCTGGACACAGTAGAAAAACTTGCATTAGAAATAAATAATAACTTTAAACCAACTGTATTAGTTGGAATTATGAGAGGTGCTGCGCCTATAATTGATATTTTATCAAGAATTTTAAAGTTACCTACAGCTTATATAGTAATCCAAAGTTACTCTGGCGAAGGCATGGAAGATAAGCAAGGAGAATTAGTTTTTGCTAGAGATATAAGCTCTATAGCTAAAGAGGAAGACTTTAAAAAAGTTTTATTGGTTGATGACTTATCTGATACGGGTCTTACACTAAATAAAAGCATAGAATGGTTGAAAAATTACCAACCAATTAAAAAGCAAATTCAAGAAATTAAAACTGCTTGTTTATGGAAGAAAAAATCATCTAAATTTACACCAGATTTTTGTCCAATTAAGCTCGATAACGATCCGTGGATAGTCCAACCTACAGAGCATTATGAGGAAATGTCTATTGATGAGGTAATTGAAAAACAAGGTAGGGCTAGAGATTAACTCTAGCCCATTTAGATAATTATTTAAGCTACCACGAAACTAATTAAACTTAAAACCGCAATAACCCATATTGCAGGAGAAGTATCAGAAGCTTTTCCTGTAAATAATCTTATTAATGCATAAGATACAAATGCCAAGGCAATACCATTGCTGATACTGTAAGTTAATGGCATCGTTATCATTGCAAGTATTGCTGGGGCTGATTCACCTATATCATTCCACTCAATATCTGTAATGTTTCTTACAAAAAGAACTGAAACAAATAATAGAGCAGCACCATCAATTTGTTTTGGTAAACTAGTTGCTAATGGTGCAAAAAATATGCAAGAAAGAAATAGAAGCCCAATAACCAAAGAAGTCATTCCAGTTTTCCCACCTGCTTTTACACCAGCACCAGACTCCACATAACTTGTTACAGTAGTGGTTCCCATCATTGCACCTGCAACAGTACTTACGCTATCTGATAGCATTGCTTTATTTATATCTTGAACTTTACCTTTTTTATCAACTTTGCCAGCAACATTAGCAACCGAAGTTAATGTTCCTGCAGTATCGAAAAAATCGATAAAAAGTAACGTAAAGATTACCGTCGACATTCCTGCTGTCATAGCCGCAGATAAGTCAAATTCAAAAAGGTAAGTCATAGGAGGTGGAGCACTTGCAATACCATTAAATTTTGCAAGACCAGTTGCCCATGAAATTATACTGAAAGCTAAAATACCAATAATAATATTTCCTTTTACATTCATTTTTTCAAGCACTACAATTACAATAAAAGTTGCACAACCTAATAAAACTAATGGATTACTTAAGTCTCCAAGTTTTACTAAAGTTACTGGATCGTCAACAACAACTTCCATAATTTGTAATCCAATGATTGCTAAAAATAATCCTATACCTGCTCCAATTCCTAACTTTAAGCTTCTTGGAATTGAGTTAATTAACCAAGCTCGAATTGGTGTGAGAGATATAATTAAAAACAATACACCTGCAACAAGTACAGCACCTAAAGCCTCTTGTGGCGTGTATCCCATTCCTGCACAAACTCCAAATGCAACAAAAGCATTAATTCCCATTCCTGGAGCTAATCCGATAGGCCATGTCTTTCCGTAAAATGCCATTATAAAACATGCAAGCGCAGTTGCTAAAATTGTTGCCGTGTAAACTGCCCCAAAATCAAAAAATCCTTTTTCAGGTCCAGCAAACTCACCTGAAAGTATAAATGGATTTAAAAACATAATGTAAGCCATAGTTAAAAATGTTGTTACACCGGCTATGACTTCAGTACGAAAGTCTGTTTTATGTTTTTTATAATTAAAATAATTATCTAACATTCGTTCCTCCTTAGGAACTATCTTTATTATATTCTTAATTGAAATTCCCGATTTTAGATTGAATTATTAACATTTTTCAACTGTGGGGTTTAAATTTGCCTTATTTTGGTGGTTATAATTTATCATAAAATGTACATGAAAATAAAATTTATTTTAATCTCTGTGTTATCTCTAATTCTCCTATCTGGTTGTCAAACAATCAAAAATAAATCTGATGAAGTTGCAGAAAAAGAGAATGAGAAATATGGACAATTCGTAGGCAAACAAGTTAGTGAATTAAAAATGGAACTTGGAGCACCTACAGAGGATTTTGTTAATGAACTTGGGAATGAAACTTTAGTTTATAAAACTAAAAAATATGGTTTACCTTGTGACAGAAAATTCGAGATTAATTCTTCAGGTACAATTATAGGATTTAATTCAAGCGGTTGTTTTTAAACCTGTGGGGCTTAACCCCACAAGCAAGGTTTACTTATTTGATTTCAATAAGTTTTCTTTTTTTATGCTCTGGTATTATTCTTTCACAAGCAATAGTTAAAAGACCATCTTTTAGTTGAGCGCCATTTACTTTTACATCATCAGCAATTGTAAAAGATCTTGCAAAATGTCTTTGGGATATGCCTTTGTGAATTATTTCACCATCATCGTTTTTATTTTCTGACTTATCAACTTGTTTTGTTCTAACAGTTAATAAATTATCTTCAAATTCAACTTCAACATCATTTTTACTGAAGCCAGCAAGCGCAACCTCTATAGAGTATTTGTCTTGTCCAGTTCTTCTGATGTTGTATGGCGGATAGTTTGATTGCATGCTCAAACCTCCATTTCCAAGCATATTTTCGAATTGGTCAAACATATCGTCGAAACCAATAGAAAACGGCCTTAATGAATTGAAGATAGATAGATCCTTACTTGTCATAATTTCCTCCTTTGTTAAGCAAGTATATTTTTGCAAGCCCCATTAGGCGACTTACAAATTATATATAGGAATGAAGTTTATTTTTTCAAGATTGATTAAATTTTATCAGTAATTTTTAATATAAAAGAATAATCTAGTGCAATTTCTTCAATAGCACCATCTCTTCCAGACTTACCACCGTGCCCAGCATTCATTTCAGTTTTTAATAGTAGTAAATTATTGTCTGTTTTGTGTTCTCTAAGTTTTGCAGTAAATTTTGCAGGTTCATCGAACAGAACTCTGTTATCACTTAAACTTGTAGTAATTAATATATCCGGATAATCCATTTTTTTTATATTGTTATAAGGTGCATAAGAATAAATATAATCGAAATGTTCCTTGTTTTCTTTAGCATTTCCAAATTCATCAAATTCTCCTACAGTAAGAGGAAGTGAATGATCTAAATTAGTTGTTAATGAGTCTACAAATGGAACAGCCATAATTATACCTTTAAATAATTCTGGATTTTTATTAACAACTGCCCCCATTAATAAACCACCTGCAGAACCACCCATTCCAATTATTTTTCCCTTAGATGTATATTTTTTTTCAATAAGAAATTTTGCAACTGCAATATAATCCTCAAAAGTATTTTTTTTATTAAGAAGTTTTCCCTCCTTCCACCATTTCATTCCTTTTTCCATTCCCCCTCTTATATGTGCAGTGACCCATATTATATCTCGATTAATTAAGCTTAATCGCGTTGAAGAAAAGTTGGGTGTCATTGAACTTCCATAGGACCCATAGCCATACAATAGTAAATTAGCTGAGCCATCGACTGGTGTATTTTTATGCCTAGTTATTGTTAATGGAATTAATCTATTGTCATGTGAAGAACACTCAAGTCGTTCCACTATGTAATCATCTGAATTGTGACCAGAGGGAATTTCCTGTTCTTTTAATAATTTTCTCTCTTTAGTCTTAAGATTATACAGATAAGTTCTTCCGGGTGTCTTTGGTGACGAATATGATAAGTGAACCTCGTCAGTATTCTTATCTTTTTGGGCTAAAGAGATACCAGGTACAATAACTTTTTCGTCAGAAAAAACAATCTCCTCTTCTTCGTTAGTTTTGGGGTCTCTAAGAATAAGTTTACTCAATGCATTTGAGGTTTCAGAACGTATAATCCAATTTTTCAAAAATACTAAACCACCAATTAAAACTTCATCTCTTGCTGGTATAAATACTTCCCAATTTTGATTTTCCAAGCTTCTTGCTCTCTCAATTTTAAAATCTTCAGCATCTTTATTGGTGTGTTTATAAAAATTCTCATCCCAAGAATTTACGGAATAGATTATTCCTCTTTCCCTTTTTTGAATAAGTTTTGGTTTTGGTTCCTGCTCGTCCACTGCAAAATAATATTGTTCTGATGTATTATGATCAGAAGAGGTAATAAAAAAAAATTTTTCATCTGAACTAATACCTAACCCAACCGTGAATGCTTCACTTTTTTCCTCAAAAATAAGCTCATCATCTAAAACACTGCTACCCAATTTATGTCTGAATATTTTTCTTGGTCTATGATGTTCATCAAGTTTTGAATAAAAAATGTACTTATCATCTAAACTGAAAGTGATGCTTCCACTTGTTTCCTGTATTTTTTCGGTGATTAATTTATTTGTTTCTATATCTCGTACATGAATTGTGTAATATTCAGATCCCTTCAAATCTAGAGAGTAAGCAAGATATTTATCATTAAAACTAACTTCCAAATCTCCTAAACCAAAATATTCAGTATTTAATTTTTCTTTTTCCTTATCGCCATTCCAAATTTCCTCTACTTCATTGGTATTAATTTTTTTTCTTAATTTAATTGAATAATTCCCTTTTTCTGTTGTTTTGGTCCAATACTCATAACGAACATCTTTATAAGGCAACGATTGATCCTCTAATTTTATTCTTCCTTTGATTTCATCAAATATTTTTTTTTGACTATCTTTAGTATTTTTCATTTGATATTCAAAATATGCATTTTCTTCCTCTAGATATTTTCTAACCTCAGGTAAAAGCTTTGAACTATCCTTGAGGACTTCTAAAATATTTTTTTGATGTATCCAGCTATAATTATCTTCCCAAGAGACATCGTGACAAGATTTTACTTCTAGTTTTTTTCGTAATTGTGGTATTTTCATTATGAAATTTATTACATGAATTATTTTATTTTAATACTTATTATTTTTATTGTTTTATATCTGTTCCTAAACTGGTTTGCCAAAACATCTTCAAAAAAAATTTCAAAGTATATTAGATTATTTATAATTTTTTTTTCAGTTCTTTTAGCATTTCTCATGTTTTATGCAGGAAGGTATATTTTCTCATTACCGTTTTTGTTGGCAATACTTCCTTTAATTAAAACAAAAGCTGGTATTACTTTGCTTCAATTAATTAGGATCTGGGGACTTTTGCGTGTTTTAAAAAGCTCTGGAAGATTTAATTTTAATAATTTTAATCAAGCCAACAATACTCAAAATATGAAAATTGATGAGGCATTTAAAATTTTAAATCTTGATATGAATAAAAAATATTCAAAAGAAGAAGTAATGAAATCTTACAAGAGTATTATGAAAAAAATTCATCCAGATGTAAGTCCTGAACTTTCAAGATTGGCATCTATTGTAAACGAAGCCAAGGATGTTGTGATAAAAAGTATAGATATTTAATCTTTACTAAAAAAATATTATCTATTAATTTATTATAATGAGCAAGGTAAATGGCATATATGCTGCTACATTATCAGTATTAAATGATGACTTGTCCCTAAACATTAAAAAAACCATTAATCATGCAGAGAATGTAATGGAATTAGGGTGTCACGGTGTAGTTTTTTTTGGCAGTACAGGCCAGTCACAACTAATTTCTTTATCCGATAAGATACAAATGATCAATAATTTACCTGGCAGTCAAGATAAAGAAAAATTTATAATCGGCACTGGCTTGAATTCGCTAGGTGACACAATCAATTTGATGAGTATTTCACTATCGAATAAATTAAACAAATTTTTAATAATGCCACCTGCTTATTACAAGTATCAGGACGATGATGTTATAAATTTTTACTCAAAGATTATCGAAGCTTTACCTGAAAGTGAAATAATACTTTATAATTTTGAAAAATTATCTGGTTATGTTTTTAGTTTAGAATGTATTGAAAAATTAGTCTCTAAATTTCCAAAACAAATTATTGGTGTAAAAGATAGCTCATATAACCTGTATAAAAAACTAAAAATAGATAATTTTTCCATCATGCCTGGCTCTGAATTAAAGCTGCTGGAGGGACTATCTATTGGTTGTTCTGGAATTATTACTGCAACTGCAAATGTTACAGCTTCACTTGCAAGAAATGTTTATAATGATTTTGTAAACAAAAGAGATCAGACACAAAATCAAAAATTATGTGATGTAAGAAGTACGTTTGACAAATTTAATTTAATTTCAGGATTACATACCTTTTTAAAAAGTAAAGACAATAATTTTAAAAATTTATTACCACCTCTTCACTTACTACCCAAAGATCAAGAGCATGAATTAAAAACTTTATTAAAAAATTTAAATTTTGATATTGAAATACCAAGAGCTGCATAATGAATTTAGCTAATTTTTTAAATAAAATATTTACTCAGGATGGATTTATACTAATTGATTATAATTCAAAAAAATATCAAATAGGCAAACCAGTTAAAGAAAAACCTATAAACTTAAGAATATTAGATAAATCTTTACATTACAAATTAATGTTTTATCCAGATTTATATTTAGGAGAGGCTTATACAGACGGATCTTTGATAATAGAGAATGGAACACTTACTGAGTTTTTAGAAATAGCATTTAAAAATATAGGGAGAAGTGAAATAAGTACATATAGCAAGATACTAAAAAAAATTAGAGGAACCTATAGATACCTTACTAATTATAATCAAATTACAAAATCAAAAAAAAATGTCAGTCACCATTATGATATATCTGAAAAACTCTATGATCTTTTTTTAGATGAAAAAAGACAATATTCATGTGCTTACTTCAAAGATGACAATAATACCTTAGAGGAAGCTCAAAATAATAAAATTGATCATATAATAAAAAAATTAAATATAAAACCAAATCAAAAAGTATTGGATATAGGATCAGGCTGGGGCTCTCTTGCAATCGACATTGCAATGAAAACAAGTGCTCATGTGGTTGGAATAACACTTTCAGAAAATCAGTTAGAATATAGTAAAAAAAAAGTTAAGGAATTAAATTTAGGCAATCAAGTAGATTTTAAACTTATTGATTATAGAGAAATAAACGAAAAGTTTGATCGAATTGTAAGTGTTGGAATGTTCGAGCACGTAGGAAGGAAATATTATCAAAAGTTCTTTAATCAAGTTGCAAAATTACTTAATGAAGATGGAGCAGCTTTAATCCACACAATTGGTTCTGTAAACAGCCCAAGAGACCCACAGCCGTGGATAAATAAGTATATATTTCCAGGCGGTTATACTCCAAGTTTGAGTGAGGTTGCCAGCCCGATTGAAAATTCCGGTTTAATTATAACAGATTTAGAGGTTCTAAGAATGCATTACACCCACACCCTCAGACATTGGAAAGAGAGATTTTTATTGAAAAAAGATCAAGTTTTAGAAATGTTTGATGAAAGGTTCATGAGGATGTGGGAATTTTATCTTGCAAGTTGTGAAATGGCTTTCAAATGGGGAGATCAGGTTGTATTTCAGTTACAATTAACAAAAAAATTAACTTCGGTTCCTAATACTAGAGACTATATTTATTAAATTATTACTGATAGATCTTAAAATTCACTTTGATGAAGAAAAAAAAAAATAAAAAAAAAAAATCAAAAAAAAATAAAGTCATTAAATCAAAAAAAAAAATTAAATCATTTAAAAATAATAAAAAAATAAAAAAAAAATCAAACAAAACTAAAACTAAAAAAATTAAAAAAAGAAAAAGAAGAAAAATTAAATACGCGAAAAATATAATTTCTAAACCAAAAAAAAGTGAGAGTTTAATTCTTAAAACGATAAGAGTCCAAGAAGCCTTAAAATCAAAATTTACATTTAAGTTTAATATTAATCTTTTAGCTATTGACAAAGCAATTGCTAAATTTTTTCAAAAAATTGATCAAAAAATAGTTGAGTACAGAGAAATTAAAGCAGAGGAGAAAAGAAGAATTAAATTAGAAAAATTAGAAATAGCTCAAAAACAAAAGATACTTTTACAAAAGCAAAAAAAGGAAGACGACGAAAATAAATTAAAGCTTAAACAAAAAGAATTAAGAGAAGAAGAAAGATTAGAAAAAGAGAGAGCAAAAGATATAAAAATCTTTTTAAGAAAAGAGCAAGCATTAATAAGAAAAGAACAAGCAGAAAGACAGAAAAAATTCTTACAAGAAATTAAATTAGAACAACAAATAGAAAAGTTCAGAATTAGGGAAATTAAAGAACTTGAAAAATTAGAAAAAATTGCACTTAAGGAAAAGAGAGATGATTATTCAGGTTTACAAGAAAGAATAGAAAAACTTAAAAATAAATATCAACAACTAAGGGATCAAAAAATCAGAGAAAGAGTTGAGGCTCTAGGCGTTGAAATCCAAGAAGGAGATGATAGAGAAACACTTTTAAAAAAAGAAAGAGAATACAATATCGCCAGACAAAAAATTGAACTGGCTCTTGAAAGCTTTTATAGAAGTGCAAATAGTTTAGTTTTTCAACTTAACAAAAGATATATTACAAAACATATGTCCATACTTAGATGTATAGATAGAAGATTTGAAACAGGAGAAATATTTATTAAATGGGATGAAACAATTGATGATGACTGGTTAATTCTAATTTATATTAAAGATAATGCCCCAGATAAAGGAATTATAATTGAAGATAAATCGAATGAAGAAAAAAATCTTTCTTATGAATACAAACCTAGTGAAATTTTTAAAGCATCAGACACGATGGTGGACTCTTTAACACAACTAATCGCCAGAAAAAGATCTAAGAAAAACTAAACTTGTAATTCTTTTATCAATTTTTTTATTAATTCAATGCTTTCGCCACTTTTAATCAATGGGTAAATTGTTTTTGCCTTTTCTAAGTCAGTTATAGCTTTTTCATACTCCTTTAATGATAAATAAATCTGAGCTCTACCTGATAGTGCTCCAAAATGTCTTGGCTCTAGAATTAAAACCTGTTCAATATCTTTTAAAGAAGCGTCATAATTTCCCATTAAAAATAGCAAAGTCGCTCTTTTATTCCAAGCTTCAGCCCAGCTGGGATCTTCACTAATTACATCACTAAACAACTTAAGTGCCAGACGATATTGATTGTTATTCATTGAAAATGTGCCATTTTCAAGCTTATCAGTTAAATATTTACTTTTTGGGTGAGTAACCCAATTTCTCCAAATATTTTTTTCAATATACTCTGCAGCATAAATACTTTCAGCTTTTTGCAATTCATCGAAAAGACTATTTAATTCTTTCGCATTTAAATTCAAAAAAGAAAGGCAAAGAATTAAAATAGTAAAAGTAATTTTTTTAATCACTAACATAAACTGAAATACCTCGAGAATTAATATCTACATCAAATTTTTTGTGCAGAGGAGGGAAAGCTCTTTGAGAGCAATCTAAACGATCACAAGTTCTACATGATACACCAACAGGAATTTCGGACTTTTTATCATTTAAATCTAAATTTTCTGTATATACAAAATCTTTAGCATATTTAGCTTCGCACCCTAAACCAATAGAAAGCATACTTTTCTTCTGGCCATATCTTCCAATTCCTTTTTCCACGGTGCGTGCAATACAAACATATTTTTCTCCATTAGTCATTTTACTTACAGCAGCTTGAATTACCCCAGGTCTTGAAAAAGCTGAATAAACATTCCAACGAGGACAAGCACCGCCATATCTTGGTATTTCAATACCAGATAATGAAAATCTTTTTGAAATATTACCAGCAACATCAACTCTCAAAAAATGAAACGGTACCCCAGGTTTTTTTGGATCATTTAAACATGTAACTCTATGTGTAACTTGTTCAAATGAAGTTGCAAATGTATTTTGTAAAAGTTCTAAATCGTATTTTAGTTTTTTACACTCTGAGTGAAATAAATTGTAAGGCATTAAAATTGCTGCACCGCAATAATTTAATAAAGCAACTTTTGATAATTTTTTTGATTCCTCAGATGGAAAATTAAATGTTTCTAAATACTCGTTAATTAAATCTTCTGCTCCCTCTTGTGCGATTTGGGCAGCTGCATGAAGCTTTTTTGTTTCCAAAGATAAGTAATCTGACAAATAAAGCTCTTTATTTTTTTTATTATAGATTTTGGAAAATGGCTTACCTTCCTCTGGAATAATATCCTTTACTGTGATACCGTACTCTGTTTTTAAAAATTCACATAAAGCGATATATCTTGTTCTATTATTTTGTTTTATTTTTTCGAATATTTCATTTGCAAAATTTTCAAGTTTAGAAAAATAATTTTTGTTTTCCTGAAGAAAATCAGAGATTACTTCACCAGGAAAAGAATTTTTTCTACTGTCAACTATTTTACCTGAAAGTTTTTCTATTTTGTTTACAAGTTCGTGATCCTTTTTTTTTAAAATATCACCGAGCCTGATCAAAGCCTTTCCAATTTTCGGATTACTACTGGCTAAGTCTTTAACTTCTGGACCTAATATATCTAAGTCTTCAAAAAGTTGATCATCCAAAAGTTCAGATATTGTATTGATCATATTAACATCTGATTTAGAGGTCAGATCAGAGATATTAATTTTTAATTCATCACATATTTTAATTAATAGATCGCCATCAATTTTTCTTTTTCCACCTTCAATTAATGCTAAATAGCTAGGTGAGATATTCAATTGGTTGGCAAGTTTATTAGCTTGTAAACCAATTTGTCTTCTAAAAGCTTTGATTTTTGGCCCTAATTTAAAATCTAATTGACTCATTTACCATTTGTAAATTTTGTAAATTTATTTTTACAAAAAATTTCCTTTATTTACCTTATTATATAACGTTTTTTATGGAATTTGTAAATATTGTAAATTATAAGATTTACATGGACAAAGACAAGATTAAAAATAACGAAATTGAAGCACAAATTATTAGTAAAGAAGATTTGGACCAACACAATCGCAGAGGAGTTTATATGCGAGACGATCATTGCGATTGGGGTTCAAGTGGATTAGATCAGTTAATAAAGCCTATTAACGAAAACAATTAGATCTTTTTACTTTTATTCAATTTCAAAAATAAACAACCTTTACAGAACAGGAAAAAATGAGCGCAGAGAATGTTTCTTACGATTTAAAAAGATTTGCCGGCATTAAAAGAGATTATACTCCAGAAGAAGTAGAAAGATTAAAGGGATCGCTCAAAATTGAATACTCTCTCTGTAAAAATCAGTCACAAAAACTCTGGAAATTACTTAATTCTGAAAAATATGTAAATACATTAGGCTCGCTATCAGGAAATCAAGCTGTTCAACATGCAAAGGCAGGATTAAAAGCAATTTACTTAAGTGGATGGCAGGTTGCGGCAGACGCAAATAGTGCTGGAGAAATGTATCCAGACCAATCACTTTATCCCTATGA
Organism: uncultured Pelagibacteraceae bacterium; assembly: GCA_902576045.1. Taxonomy (GTDB): domain Bacteria; phylum Pseudomonadota; class Alphaproteobacteria; order Pelagibacterales; family Pelagibacteraceae; genus Pelagibacter. The sequence continues at coordinate 66,132 of CACGTU010000001.1, forward strand.
TAGTGCGCCAAAACTTGTGGAAGCAATGAATAACTCATTGATAAGAGCTGATCAAATTCAGCATATGGAGTTGACTGATGGAGATATGAAAAAAGAAAATTCTATTGATTATATGTTGCCAATAATTGCTGATGGAGAAGCAGGATTTGGCGGTCCATTAAACGTATTTGAATTAACAAAAAAATTCATTAAGGCAGGTGCGGCAGGTGTTCATTTTGAAGACCAGCTAGCTAGTGAAAAAAAATGTGGTCATATGGGCGGTAAAGTTTTAGTCCCAACTGGCACAATGGTTAGAAACCTGAAAGCAGCGAGGTTGGCAGCTGATATTGCTGATGTTCCTCTCATTATACTTGCAAGAACAGATGCCAATGCTGCTAAATTAATCACAAATGATTTTGATGAAAATGATAAACCATTTTTAACAGGCGAGAGATCACCTGAAGGTTTTTATTACGTAAAGGATGGAATTGAGCAAGCTATTTCTAGAGGTCTAGCTTATGCCCCATATGCAGATCTTATTTGGTGTGAAACAGCAACCCCAAATTTAAAAGAAGCAAAAAAATTTGCTGATGCTATCCATGAAAAATTTCCAGGTAAATTACTAGCCTACAACTGTTCACCATCATTCAATTGGAAAAAACATTTGTCAGATGATGAAATTGCATCTTTTCAACAAGAAATTGGAAAAATGGGCTATAAATTTCAATTCATAACTTTAGCAGGTTTTCATACTCAGAATATTGCAATATTTGAGCTTGCAGAAAAATATAAATCAAAAGGGATGAGCGCTTATTCCGAAATTCAAGAGCATGAGTTTGCTAGAGAAAAAGATGGTTATACTAGCGTTAAACATCAAAGAGAAGTAGGAACATCATATTTTGATGCAGTATCTAACACAATAAGTTCTGGAAAAAGCTCAACAACAGCAATGGAAGGCTCAACAGAATCTGAGCAGTTTTAGAAATTAGTTTTTTAATTTTTGAACTTGGTCCCAAGCAGAATTTATAGATCTCATTTTCTTTTTACTTTCTTCTATAACTTCAGGAGGAACACCTTTGCTTAAAAGTAAATCAGGATGGTGTTCTTTACTTAATTTAATATACCTTTTTCTTATTTCCGTTAGGCTATCATCAGGATTACTTTCAAGCACTATATAAGGGTTTAGCTTATCAGATGACTTTCTGCTTTCCTTCAAACTATTAAATTGACTTTCACTGAGGCCAAATATTCTTGCAATATCTTCTATCATAACTAACTCGGCCTGACTTATGTTCCCATCAGCCTCAGCTATGTAGAATAAAATATTTATAACCTCCTCTAGTACGTTTAAATTTCCTCTATAAATTTGAGCAATTTGTTCTGCATATGGCTTATACCCAGTAGACTCATTTTTTGCTTTATTAAAAATTTTTCCAACTTGATCTATTTCATTTTCAGGAATTTTAAGTTTATCTTTAACTGCAATTAACTCCTCTTTACTGACTTGTCCATCTGCTTTACTTAATTTTGCAGAGAGAACAATTAAAGACAGTGCAAAGATTTGTTGTGGTTGTGCAAAAGAATTATTTATTGAGCCTTTTGCTCTAGATATCTTTCCACCGATCAAGGAACCTAACAGCATACCAAAAGGCCCTCCTAGTGAAAAACCAATCATTCCACCTATTAAACTTCCCCAAATAGACATAAATATTTTAAAATTATATAATAAATTTTAAAATGTTAACAACTTCTTTGATCTTATTTATACTTTTTTTACTATTCAGCTGGGTAGCTTCATGGATAAGATACTTTAACAAATTAGATAAAAGATTTGGCGAGTCCATTTGGAGATATAGTTATGACCATCATGTGGTAGGTGAGAGAGATATTTCAATTTTAGATGATAGGGAGTTTGTTCTATTGAGACGGAAAAGAAACAGTGTAATTACAACTATGTACTTTATTGTTTTTTTAGCATTTATCTTTTTTATGTCATTAATGGGCGACATACTTATAAAAATAACTGGTTAGTTTTTTAGTTGTTTTCTATTTTTTAAATATAAGAAAAAAGCAACAATTTCATAACCTATATAAAAAAAATGGTAAACAATTGGTAATTTAAAAAATTTGTATAAAATTTTGTATTTTGGGATTTCTTTCCAGACTAATAAAAAAGCATCAACGCCAACATAAATTCTTCCTTCTTTTTCTACATGTAACCTTCTTAAAAGCTCTTTATCAGATTTATTTGTTTCATCTTCTGCCTCTTTATTTTTAGTTATATCTATCCAGTTTAACTCACTAATATTTTCTTTTTTATAAAGGTTAATTTCTGCTCTACAAATACTACAAGAATTATTAAAATAAACTTTCATCAATTAAATTTATAATGATTTTTTTAATTTTTCTTAATGTGATAAAACGACTGTTGAAATATTAATTATGGCAACTACATTAAATCAATGTCAAATTTCTTCAAAAATAGCGACTTAGATAACACTAAAGCAGAGAGAATCGTATCAGATACACTAAATAATTGTGATGACGGGGAGTTATACCTAGAAAATTCGAAATCAGAATCAATCTTACTAGACGATAACAAAATTAAAAATTCAAGCTATAGCTCTGACTTAGGCTATGGTTTTAGGGCAATTACAGGAGAGGTTGTAGCTTATTCTCATTCTAATGATATTTCAAAAGACTCTATTTTAAAATCAAGTGAAAATCTTAAAGATACACTTAAATCGAAAAAGGGTACCTACAATCATGAAATTCCCAAATCAAATAAAAAATATTATGAAGATCTAAATCCAATTGAGGAAAAATCACAAAATTCAAAAATAAAAATTTTAAATGATGTAAATAATTATATTAGATCCAAAGGCGATATTGTTAGCCAGGTAACAGCCAGCTTTTTAGGCGAACACAAGGAAATCGAAATTATACGATCAAATTCTGAGGTTTTAAAAGATGTAAGACCGTTGGTTAGATTTAATGTTTCAGTCGTATTAGAAAAAAATGGAAAAAAAGAAACTGGTGTTTATGGCATAGGTGGAAGACAGTCCTATGATGAATATTTAAAAAATGAAAATTGGAAACATGTTTGTGACGAAGCTTTTAGAATTGCTAATGTAAATCTTAAAAGCAAACCAGCTCCTGCTGGAGAAATGAAAGTCGTTTTAGGACCAGGTTGGCCAGCGATACTAATTCATGAAGCAATTGGACATGGTTTAGAGGGAGATTTTAACAGAAAGAAAACTTCAGCTTTTCATAATTTGATGGGCCAAAGAGTTGCTAGTGAGGGAGTAACAATAGTAGATGATGGTACTTTAAATCTTCGAAGAGGAAGTCTAACCATTGATGATGAAGGCACACCAACAGAGAATACTGTGTTAATTGAAAACGGAATACTTAAAAACTTTATGCAAGATAGGCTTAATGCAAGACTTATGAATACGAAATCTACAGGTAGTGGTCGAAGAGAAAGTTATAAACATGTCGTATTACCAAGAATGAGAAATACAATGATGTTAAGTGGAAAATATTCCCAAGATGAAATGATAAGATCAGTTGATAAAGGTATATTTGCAGTGAGTTTTGGAGGAGGACAAGTCGATATTACCTCAGGAAAATTTGTTTTTAATTGCACTGAAGCTTATGAAATTAATAATGGAAAAATAGGCTCTCCAATCAAAGGCGCTACATTAATTGGTGACGGTCCATCAATTTTAAAAGAAGTTTCAATGGTTGGGAACGATATGAAACTAGATCCTGGAATTGGCACATGTGGAAAAGCTGGACAAGGTGTTCCTGTAGGAGTCGCTCAACCATCTATTTTAATAAATAAAATGACAGTCGGTGGAACACAACTTTAACAAATGGTCAAAGATCAAGAGTATTTAAATAATATTGCAAGTCAAACAATTGAGTATTCAAAAAAGCTCGGTGCCACAGATGTAAATGTTGAGGTTGTTCATTCCATCTCAGAAACAGTAAATTTAAGAAATAAACAATTAGATGAATCAAACAGATCTGATAGTTTTGCTATAGGCATTACGACTTATATAAACAAAAAAAAATCAACTATCTCATCCTCAAATTTATCAAAAGATAATATTAAAATACTTACAGAAAGATGCATTGAGACAGCAAAAATAACTCCTGATGACGAATTTAATTCATTACCTGACAAGGAATTAATGGCAAAAAATTTTGAAAGTTTGGATCTTTATGATGAATTTCATGTTCCAAATAATAAAAAAATAGACATTTTAAAAGAAGCTGAGGAAGCTGCATCTAAAGAAACTAAAATTATTAACACTGAAACAGACTTTACTGAAAATAAGTCAAATTTTGTTTTAGCAAATAGTAATGGTTTTATAAATGGATATAAAACTTCAAACTTTAATATTAGTTGTGTAGCGGTTGCTAAAAAAGATAGCCAAATGGAGAGAGATTATGACTTTACTACTAAAAGACATTTTTCTGATTTAATTAACCCTAAAAATATAGGTGAAAGTGCTGCAGCAAATACGATAAAAAAATTAGATCCTAAGAAAATAAAAAGTGAGAAAATAGGTATTGTATTTGATAAAAAAATTTCGAAAGGTATTTTGAATGTTTTATCTAGTGCAATATCTGCAGGGGCTATCTCAAGAGGAACCTCATTTTTAAAGAATAAAATTGGTGAAGAAATTTTTCCTAAATCCCTAAATGTTATAGATAATCCAAAAATAAAAAAAGGACTTGGATCTAAAAATTTTGATAGCGAAGGAGTAGAAACTAACAATCTTAAATTAATCGAAAACGGTGTATTAAAAAGTTATTTAGTAGATACTTATTACGGAAAAAAATTAAATTTGAAATCAAATGGAAGATGTGGTGGTACAAGTAACTTATATTTTGAAAATGGGAGTATCCCTTTTGAAAAACTACTTAAATCTAGTAAAAAAAATTTATACATTACAGAAACAATTGGACATGGCACAAACCTTGTAACAGGGGATTATTCTGTTGGAGCAAATGGTTTTATGGTTGAAAATGGTGAATTTATATATCCTGTGAGTGAAATTACAATTGCAGGAAATTTTAAGGAAATATTTAAAAATATTACTTTGGCTAATGATCTAGAATTTAAATACTCTACGAATGCGCCAACTCTTTTAGTTGAGGGCATGATTGTAGCTGGAAGGTGAAAAGTATTTGCGTAATTGGAAGTGGGATTTCTGGTTCAACAATCGCTAATTTGTTATCTAAAAAATATAAAGTCGATGTTTATGAAAAAGCAAAAGGAATTGGCGGCAGAAGCTCTCATAGAAGGTATTTAAACAAACTAGGTTTTGATCACGGACTACAATATATATCTCCAAAAACGAGCAAATTTAAAAAATTTTGTTCTGGATTACAAAAAAAAAGAGTTTTAAAAAAATGGCAGGGTCCACATAATTTTGATCACAGTAAAGTTTTAGAGAATAAAAAACATACCAAACTTATTGGAGCAAAAGGAAATAATGCAATATCAAAATATTTATTAAAAAATATTAATTGTATTTTTGGATATGAGCTATTTAAAATTGAGAGGATAAGAAAAAGTTGGAAATTAAGTTTTTTAAATGGTGATGTTAAATATTATGAAATATTAATAATATCAATTCCTTTTGCACAATCAAAAAAACTATTAAAAAAATTTCTTCCTAATTTCTTCAAGAAGAAAAAAGTTAAAATGGAGGCAAATATCACAGTAATGACTGTAACAAATAAAATTAAAAATAATTTTTCAAGTTTCTTATTTAATGATGAAGTAATAGGATGGGCAGCTAAAGAAAATAGCAAAAAAAGGTTTAAGTACAAATACGATCTTTGGACAATTCAAAGCACATTTAAATGGGCTAATAGAAATATTTTAAATTATAGAAATAATAAAAAAAAATTTACGAATTTTTTGATCAATAGATTTAAAAAACTATCCAAGATCAATATCAATAAAATATATTTTTCAAATATTCATGGTTGGAAATATTCTGCAAACAAAAAAAACTTAAATATTCAATCTTTATGGAGTAAATCTTTAAAAGTTGGGATTTGTGGTGATTGGTTCGGAGGCCCTCGTTATGAAAATGGATGGATAAGCGCCAGTGATTTATATAAAAAAATTACTAATTAACTTTTTTTAGTCTGTACTCCCAAGTACCTAATCTTTTATATCGAATTTTAACTATCATTGCTCTTTTTTTATCGTACCAAATTTCAAAATCTAGTCTCTTATCTTTTGGAAGACTTTCATCAGTAGATTTAAGTCTAAATTTTTCAACATCAATTTCATTTTCATAAAGTCTAATTTTTTCCTTTTTTAGAAACTCTACTGACTGTTTTTTGATACTTCCAGAAAGTGGACTAATTTGAGTATCTGATTGTAACAATCTATGATTCCACCAATTACCAATTATATTCTCTAAATTTCCAGTTCCTTTGTACGAGGATCCATTAATTTTAAAATTTCTATTTTCTTCATCTAAGAACACTTCCACAAATTTTTTTTTATCATTTTGTACTGTATCTGATTTAAAATAAATTAGTTGATCATTTTCGTAAATTTCCAAACCTTCACTAATAACTGAGAAAACTGTTATACCCATTAGTTTAACTTCAAAGTTTGTAGTATTTGTTACTTCAAATTTTTTTTGAGTTTTATTAAAAAAAAATTTACTAAAGCCTATATATTTATTGTCTTTAAATATTTCCATTTCAATCGATTTAATATTTTTATAATGATCAGTGTGAGCATATGCATTTAATTTAAATAAAATTCCTAAAGCAACGAAAAACATTAAAATGATTTTATTCATAAAATTTATTAAATTATTTTAATAGAAATTAATATTTAACTAAAGTGAGAAGATATTAGAAGAGAATATAGATAAACTTATTTTCTGTTGTTTATACATAAATTCTGTTATGCAATATGACCTTTGATTGATAATGTTTTTAACTATTAAAAAAATTCCAATAAAAACCTGGAGCTCTGAAAAACCTTTAAATTTCAAACCTAAATTTTCAACCTTTTTTTTTCTTTGTTTGGGATTAGTTTTGTTTGGTTTAGGAGAAGGTCTTTTAGTTTTATCAACAACTGGTAATTCACCGTGGTCAGTATTTGCTGAAGGAATATCCAAAAAAACGGACATATCGATTGGCACAGCTACATTTATTGTTAGTGTGAGTGTTTTATTTTTATGGATTTTTCTAAAACAAAAGCCAGGAATAGGAACAGTTATGAATATTATCATTATTGCTGGAATGATTGATGTAACTCTATATTTGTTTGATCCACCAACAAATTTTTTTTCTAAATATTTATTATCAGTTGTTTCAGTATTGTTAGTTGGATTAGGTAGTGGAATATATTTGGTTGCTAACTTAGGACCAGGACCGAGAGACGGTTTGATGACGGGATTGACAAAAATTACAAATTTACCAATTGCTTTTGTTAGAGCTTGTCTAGAAATTTCAGTTGTTTTAATTGGATGGTATTTAGGTGGAACTGTTGGTGTTGGAACATTAATATTTGCATTTGGGATAGGCCCTGCAGTTGCCTTTGGTTTATTTTTTGTTAATAAAATTAGTTAGCCAAAGAAGATGCTTTTTCAATTCTTTTTCTCTCGTGAGGATCTAAAATTGATTTTCTTAATCTGCATGATTTAGGAGTTATCTCTAAAGCCTCGTCAGTGTTTAGCATGCTTAACTGCTCAGCAATTGACATTTTTCTCACTGGAGTAAGGACAACATTTTCATCTGTTCCTTGTGTTCTCATATTTGTTAATTTTTTTCCCTTCATGACATTAATTATCATATCTCCAGGTTTTGGTGCTAAACCAACTATCATGCCTGAGTAAACAGGGTCGTTATGAGTTACGAACATTTCACCTCTTGCCTGTAGATTAAATATTGCAAAGGCAACAGCTTTACCTTGTTCCATAGAGATTAAAGCACCATTTCTTCTACCTTCCATCTCTCCTTCAAATTTACTATATGAGTGAAAAATTCTATTTATTACACCTGTGCCTTTTGTAAGAGTTAAAAATCTACTTGTATAGCCCATTAAACCCCGAGTAGGTGCATGGAAAATAAGTCTCTTTTTATTTCTGCCTGTGTCCTTAAGATCTATCAACTTGCCTTTTCTTCTATTCATAGAGTCAATGATTTTTGATGAATATTCCTCATCTAAATCTACAGTTATTTCCTCGAAAGGTTCTAATTTATTTCCATTATCATCTTTTTTGAATAAAACTCTCGGTGGACTTACGGTTAGTTCAAATCCTTCCCTTCTCATTTGTGTAAGAAGTATTTCTAACATTAATTCACCACGTCCACTTATTTCAAATGCATCTTTATTTTCATTTTCGGAAAATGTAATTCCCACATTATTTTGTGCCTCTACCATCAATCTTTCTCTGATCTGAGTACTTGTTAATTTTTTACCCTCGGTACCAGCTAATGGTGAACTATTAACTGTAATCTTAATTGACATTGTTGGTGGATCAATTGGAGTAGCTTGAATTGGATTATCTACATCTAGATCACAAATAGTATCAGCAACATTTGCTTTTTCTAAACCAGCTACAACGACTATATCCCCAGCTTCACCTCTTTCTATTGGAACTTTTTTTGTACCTTCATATCTAAATATTTTGGTCAATCTTCCCTCATCAACTTTTTCACCATCTAAGTTTATCGCTTTAATTTGTTGATTTGCTTTTGCTGTACCTTGAGATATTCTTCCAACTAAACTTCTACCTAAGAAACTATCAGCATAAAGTAAGGTAGACAGCATCGCGAAAGGTTTTGTCTTATCAAATTTTGCTGGTTGCACATGTTCTATTACTAAATCTAATAATGGATGCAAGTTTTCCCTAGGACCATCAATTTCTTTACTAGCCCAACCCGATCTACCACTAGCATATATAACTGGAAAATCTAATTGTTCTTCATTTGCATCTAAACTTACAAATAAGTCAAATGTTTCATCTAATACTTCATTTGCTCTTTGATCTGGCTTATCTAATTTATTTATTACCACTATTGGTTTTAGCCCTTGCTTGAGTGCTTTTGCTAAAACAAATTTAGTTTGAGGCATCACTCCTTCAGCCGAGTCAATCAATAGCAAAGCTCCATCTGCCATACTTAAAACTCTCTCTACTTCTGCTGCAAAATCTCTGTGTCCAGGAGTGTCAATTATGTTTATTCTTGAATTATTCCAATTAATGGATGCTGGTTTAGCTAAAATTGTAATTCCTCTCTCTTTTTCAAGTTCACCGGAATCCATTAATCTTTCATCTACAACTTCATTTTCTCTAAAAGATCCGCTTTGTTTCATCAGATTGTCGATTAAGGTTGTTTTACCGTGATCTACGTGAGCGATAATGGTTATGTTTCTAATTTCAGTTGTCATTTGAGCGCCGTTATATATAAAAAATATTTTTTTAAAACATCTAAAAACACAATATTACATAGCATTTTTTCTCAATTACTAAGTGATGGATACAACTTGAGTATAAATATAGATTCGCAATATGTGGTTAATTAGAAAAAGACTACATAAATTTGTTAGATTAAGTTTTCATCCACCATGAAGTGGACAAAAAAAAGACCATCACAAGGACGGCCTTTTTTTAATTTTGTTTTAAGCAAACAGGATATTACATACCCATTCCACCCATACCGCCCATACCGCCCATTCCGCCAGGAGGCATACCAGCAGCAGATGCATCTTTTTCCTCTGGTTTATCAGCAACCATTGCCTCAGTTGTAACCAATAATCCAGATATAGAAGCTGCGTCTTGTAAAGCTGTTCTTACCACTTTAACAGGATCAATTATTCCCTCTTTAAACATATCCACATATGATTCTGATTGAGCATCATAACCATTTGAAGATTTGTTAGTCTCGAGCAGTTTTCCAACCACTACCGAACCATCAACACCTGCATTTTTAGTTATTTGTCTGATTGGAGCTTGTAAAGCACTTTTTACAATTTCAACACCAGCTTTCTGGTCATCACCCTTAACTTTAACTTTATCAAGGTCTTGAGATGCATAAAGTAATGCACATCCACCACCAACTACTATACCTTCTTCTACAGCAGCTCTTGTTGCATTAAGTGCATCTTCTACTCTGTCTTTTCTTTCTTTAACTTCAACTTCAGTTGCACCACCAACTTTAATTACTGCAACTCCACCTGCTAACTTAGCTAATCTTTCTTGAAGTTTTTCTCTATCATAATCAGAAGTCGTTTCCTCAACTTGTTGTTTGATTTGAGCACATCTTGCCTCGATATCAGATTTTTTACCTGCTCCACTTACAATGGTACTATTCTCTTTGTCCACTTTTACTCTTTTAGCAGATCCAAGATCATTTAATTTTACGTTTTCAAGTTTAATTCCAAGATCCTCAGAAATAACTTGTCCACCTGTTAGAATAGCAATATCTTCAAGCATTGCTTTTCTTCTATCTCCAAAACCTGGAGCTTTAACAGCCACAACTTTTAAACCACCTCTCAATTTGTTTACAACTAAAGTTGCTAAAGCTTCACCCTCAACATCTTCAGAAATTATCATTAGTGGTCTTCCAGCTTGAACTACAGCTTCTAAAAGTGGAACCATTGGTTGTAAGTTAGTTAATTTTTTTTCATGCAAAAGAATTAAAGGATTCTCTAATTCTGTTGTCATCTTATCACCGTTGGTTATGAAATAAGGTGATAGATATCCCCTGTCAAACTGCATACCTTCTACAACATCTAATTCAGTGTCTATACCTTTTGCTTCCTCAACAGTGATAACACCTTCATTACCAACTTTCTGCATTGCTTTTGAAATCATGTTTCCAATTTCTTTGTCGCCATTTGCAGAAATTGTTCCTACCTGTGCAATCTCATCACTATCTTTAACTTTTTTTGCAGATGAAATTAATTTTTCTTTAACTGAATCTACAGCAGCATCGATACCTCTTTTTACGTCCATCGGGTTCATGCCCGCAGTTACGTATTTACAACCTTCTTTAACAATCGCCTGTGCTAGAATTGTTGCAGTCGTTGTACCATCTCCTGCTTCATCATTTGTTTTGCTTGCAACTTCTTTGACCATTTGAGCACCCATGTTCTCAAACTTGTCCTCAAGCTCAATTTCTTTTGCAACTGATACACCATCTTTAGTAGTTCTTGGAGCACCATAAGATTTGTCTATAACAACATTTCTTCCTTTTGGTCCAAGAGTAACTTTCACAGTATTTGCAAGTATATCAACTCCTCTAAGCATTGCTGTTCTTGCTTCTGAGTCAAATTTAACTATTTTTGCCATTATAAACTCTCCTTAATTAATTATTATTTTCCTGATGAAATACCCATAATGTCAGATTCTTTCATTATGCTGTATTCTTTACCATCTATTTTGACTTCAGTTCCAGACCACTTTCCAAAAAGAACTTTGTCGCCAACTTTAACATCCATAGGGATTATTTTTCCATCCTCTGTTTTTGCACCACCACCAACTGCAACTACTTTACCTTCTTGCGGTTTTTCTTGTGCTGTGTCAGGGATAATTATTCCACCAGCAGTTTTTTCGCTGCTATCTAATACTTCGATTAACACTCTATCGTGTAACGGTTTGAACTTCATATAAACTCCTTTAAATTAGCATTCATATAAAGGTCAATAATGAGTATTTCAAGATCCCTCTAGAAATTTATGGAACCAAAAAAGCAAAGAATTAATTAGATTTTTAGGCTATATCTCAATCATGATATCAAACCTTGATTCAGAAGGGCTTAGTAAAATCGCATTTGATTACGATCTTTTTTATATCGATATATGGGGAGTGATACACAATGGTTTGGAGCTTAATCTTTCAGCCGTAGAAACCTTGAGACATCTAAAAGAAAATAAAAAAGAATATGTGCTTTTAACAAATGCACCAAGACCTAATGAACCTGTAATAAAATTTTTAAAAAAAATGGGTCTAAAAGAAAATTTTGAAAATGTTTTCACTTCAGGTGAAGCAGCTTTAAAATATTTAAAAAGTGATCTTAAAAACAAAAAATTTTTCCACATAGGACCCCCAAGAGATTATGATTTATTTTCATCTTTTAAAAATTTAAAAGAAACAAATATAGATTTAGCAGATTATATTCTTTGCACAGGTTTGTTTGATAATTATAACAAAGATTTAGATTATTATAAAATACTTCTCAAAGAACATTTAAAAAAAAAGATGATATGTACAAACCCAGATTTAATAGTCGATAAGGGAAATGTAAGAGAGTATTGCGCAGGATCGGTAGCAAAAGTTTTTGAAAATTTAAAAGGAGAAGTTGTCTATTTTGGTAAACCATACCCCCCTGTTTATGAGTTATCTGCTGAAACTAGAAATAAAAAAGTTTTATGTATAGGTGATAATCTTAACACAGATATTAAAGGTGCCAATGTTCAAAATTTTGATGCTTTGCTAATTACAGGAGGCATTCACAGAAATGAAATTTCTGATAAAAAAATAGAAAATTTAATTAAATCTTACAATGTTAAAATTAATTATATTCAAACAGAACTAAAATGGTGAGAGTAAAAATATATAAAAATTTTAATGTTAGAAAACAACATCAAAACGCAATTATATTAATTGGTAACTTTGATGGACTGCACTTAGGTCATCAAAAATTATTTAATGAAGCTCTGAGGTATAAAAAAAAATTTAAATTAAATCTTGGAGTAGTTACTTTTGATCCTATTCCAAAGATGTTTTTCAATAAAGAAATAAAAAATTATAGGATTTCAAATTTTAACCAAAAGATAACATACTTTGATAAATATAAAGTTGATTTTATAATAAACAAAAAATTTGATAAAACATTTTCAAAAATAGAATGTAATTCTTTTATAGAAAAATATTTATACAAAAAGTTAAAATCAAAGTTTCTTTTTGTAAGCAATAATTTTAAATTTGGATATAAACGTAAGGGTGATGTTATTCTTTTAAAAAAATTTCAAAAAAAGTTTAATTATAATCTTATTAAACCAAAACCTTTAATTAAAAAAAATAAAATTGTTTCATCAACATTGATTAGAAATTATTTAGAAAGTGGAAAAATAGAAATAGCTAACAAATTTTTATCGAGAACATGGTCCGTAGAGGGAAAAGTTGAAAAAGGTAGAATGCTAGGAAGGAAAATAGGTTTTCCGACGTGTAACATTGATATTAAAAATTATGTGATTGCTAAACCTGGAGTTTACTCTGTAAATGTGAAAATAGATAAAAACAAAAAAATTTTTAAAGGGATCGCAAATCTTGGCTTTCGACCAACTTTTAATCAAAAAAAAATATTGTTAGAGGTAAATTTATTTAATTTTTCTGGAAATCTTTATAATAAAAAACTATCAGTAGATTTTAAAAAATTTATAAGAGGTGAAAAAAAATTTAAAAATATAGACCAACTAAAGAAACAAATTAATAAAGATATTTTATCTGCAAAAAAATAATATCCTATGAGTAAAGAACATATAAATCTTCCAAAAACGGCTTTTTCAATGAAAGCCAACTTACCAGTAAGAGAACCCGGTATTTTAGATTACTGGCAAAAGATTGGCCTATACAAGAAATTAAGACAAAAAAGCAAAGGTAAAGAAAAATTTGTTCTCCATGATGGACCTCCTTATGCAAACGGAAATATTCATATGGGAACAGCTTTGAATAAAATATTAAAAGATATAATTACAAAATTTCATCAGATGGATGGCAAAGACTCTGTATATGTGCCAGGTTGGGATTGTCATGGATTGCCAATAGAATGGAAAATTGAGGAACAATATAAAAAAAATAAAAAAAATAAAAACGATGTTCCAATTATTGAGTTTAGGAAAGAATGTAGAGATTTTGCAACCAAATGGATAGGAATTCATAAAGATCAATTTCAAAGGCTTGGTGTGATTGGCGATTGGGAAAACTATTATTCCACTATGAGCTTTGATGCTGAAGCTCAGATAGTAAGAGAACTTGGAAAATTTTTAAAAGAAGGGAGCTTATATAGGGGATACAAACCAGTTCTTTGGTCTACAGTAGAAAAAACTGCTCTTGCAGATGCTGAAGTTGAATATATGGACCATGTATCCGATACAATTTATGTAGAATTTCTAGTTGTTAAAACGAATTTTAAAGAGATAGAAAAATCAAATGTTGTTATATGGACAACTACACCTTGGACTATACCTGCAAACAAAGCTTTAGCTTACAATCAAAGTTTAACGTATCTATTGTTAGAGATTGATAACGGAAAAAAAATCATAATTGCAAAAGATCTTTTAGAGTCCTTCAAAAAAGACACTAATATTGAAAACACAAAAATTATTAAAGAATTTTCTGGAAAGGAATTCAAAGGGACACTTTGTAGTCATCCGTTTTACTCAATTGGGTATGATTATGAAATTCCCATGTTAGAAGCGAGATTTGTAACGACTGAACAAGGAACTGGAATTGTACATTGTGCACCAAGTCATGGTCCAGATGATTTTAATTTATGCCTCAATAATAACATTAAAGCTGTTGAAACAGTTGATGATGACGGGAGATATACTAAAAATATTTTGCATTTTGAAGGGCTACACATTTTTAAAGCTAATAGTGTCATTATAGACAAATTAAAAGAACATAAAAAACTTATTGCAAATGGTAAATTAAATCACTCGTATCCACATTCATGGAGATCAAAAGCTCCATTAGTTCATCGTGCTACCCCACAATGGTTTATATCAATGGAAAGTCATGAATTAAGATCAAAAGCATTGAAAGCATTGGATGAAACAACTTTTTATCCAAGTAAAGGAAAAGAAAGAATTAAGTCAATGATAGAAACCAGACCTGATTGGTGTGTTTCAAGACAAAGAGTTTGGGGAGTGCCTTTACCAATTTTTATATCAAAGAAAGATGGCAAGGTCTTAATTGATGATGATGTTTTTGAAAATATTGCACAGATTTACGAAAAGGAAGGTTCGGATTGTTGGTTTTCAGATGATTATCAAAAATTATTGGGAAACAAGTATAAAGCTGAAGATTTTAATAAACTAAGTGACATTGTTGAGGTATGGTTTGACAGTGGGTCTACTCACTCTTTTGTTCTTGAGAAAAGAGCCGACCTTAAATGGCCAGCATCTATGTATCTAGAAGGATCTGATCAACATCGAGGATGGTTTCATTCATCACTATTAGAATCTTGTGGCACGAGAGGCAAAGCTCCTTTTGAAAGCATTTTATCCCATGGATTTGTAGTAGACGGAAAAGGTCTAAAAATGTCTAAATCGCAAGGAAATGTTATAGCGCCTGAAGATATTTTAAAAAAATATGGGGCAGATATTTTAAGAATTTGGGTTGCTTCATCTAATTACGCAGAAGATCTAAGAATAGATTATTCAATTTTAGATCAACATGCAGAGTCATACCGTAAAATAAGAAATACTTTTAGATTTTTACTTGGAAATATAAAAGATGAATATGAAGAATACGATTTTAATAATTTAGAAATTGTTAATTTACCAGATCTAGAAATGTATATGCTTCATCGTTTAGCTAAAGTGAACCAAAGTTTTCATAAAAATTTTCAGTCATACAACTTTCATCAACTTTACAAAGAATTATTAAATTTTTGTACAGTTGAGTTATCAGCATTTTATTTCGATATCAGGAAGGATTTATTGTACTGTGACCCAATTAACTCTGATAAAAGATCTGACTGTATCAAAGTTCTGAATATTATTCTGCAGTGCTTGTTAAAGTGGTTTGCTCCCATATTATCTTTTACAACAGAGGAAATTTTCAAACTTTTAAATCAAAATAGCGACAAGCAAAGTATACACTTAGAAAATTTTATCAAAATTCCATCAAATTGGTTTAATGAAAATATCGAACATAAATGGGATAATATTAAAAAAATTAGAGATGAAGCCAATATTAGTATCGAAACAAAAAGAGCTAGCAAGGAAATAGGCTCCAGTTTAGAGGCAAAAATTTTAATAAAATTAAATAAAGATTTATACAATATAACGAAAAATGAGAATTTTTCCGAAATTTGCATCACTTCAGAAAGTAAAATAGTTGAAGATCAGAATACTGACAAAGAAGTTGAAGTGGTTACAGAAAAAGCCGAAGGAAGTAAATGTTCTTTATGCTGGAAAATAAAATCAAAAAAATGTGAGAGAATTAATTGTCAAATCTCCTAAATGAATAATTCATTAGTAAAAAAATTATTAATATATGTTTTAATAGTTTTAGTAATTTTTGCTTTAGATAGGATTAGTAAACTTCTTATACTAAATATCTTAGAGGACGAAGATAAAGTAGACATCTATATTAACTCCTTTTTAAGCTTATATTTAGTTTGGAATAAAGGAATTGGATTTGGTTTATTTTCATTTGATGATGCTACAGCATATAATTTAATAACCTTAATAATATTATTCATTAACGTAATTATAGTTTATCTGATTTTTGTAGAAGAAGGTTTGAAGATTTATTTTTTACTTACTATATTAGGTGGATCATTAGGCAATTTCGTTGATAGATTATATTATAAAGCAGTGCCCGATTTTATTGATATAAACTACAACGGTTATCATTGGTTCATCTTTAATGTTGCAGATATCTTTATTACGCTAGGAATCATTTGTCTTATTTTGGCTGAATTGTTAAATTATAAATCATCAAATGAAAAAAAATAAAAATCTATCAGTTATTTTGATTTTATTTAGTCTATTTTTATATTCATGCCAAACTGCAACGGAAGCATTGCAGGGCAAAAAAAGATCCGATCAAAGTGATGAATTTTTAGTTGAAAAAAAGAACCCATTAGCAATGCCACCTGATTTTGATAAACTTCCAACACCAGGCAATCAAGAAGTGTCCACTGAAATGTTTAGCGACAACAATGAGGTTAAAGATTTATTAAATATAGATGAGAGTAAAAACCAAATTGTTGAAAAAGACGAGAATTCCACAGATATTGAAAGCTCTATTTTAGAGAAAATTCAATAATAATGTTTACAAAAAATATAAATTTTTCAAATTTTAAATTTAAATCAAACCTTAGTAAGAAAAAAAATTTACTTAAAAAGATAAATAATAAAAATATTTTTATAGAATTGCCTCTATTGAAATCTCTAACTAAAGAATATCAAATGGGATACGATAGAAGTTTAATAAAATCACTAAAAAATTATAAAAAAATAAATTTAATTGGTATGGGAGGTTCAATTTTAGGTACCCAGGCAATTTACGATTTTTTTAAACATAGAATAAAAAAAAATTTTAATTTTTTTGATAATCTTCAAGCAAAAAAATTTGTTTCTTCAAATGAGAAAAAAATTAATATTTTAGTCTCCAAATCAGGCAATACGCTGGAGACAATCTCAAATTTTAATATTTTGAGGCAAAAGGAGAAAAAAAATAAAAATATTTTTATCACTGAAAAAAAAATAAGTTTTTTAACAACACTTGCAAAGAAATTAAAAATTGAAGTTATTGAGCATAAAAATTTTATTGGAGGAAGATATTCTGTGCTTTCCGAGGTTGGAATGTTACCTGCAGAATTAATGGGGCTAAATGAAAAAAAATTTAAAAACTTCAATCAATTAATTAAAAATAAAAATTTTGTTAATTCATTAATAGAAAATGTTTTAGCAATAAACCATTTTGTATCTAACAAAAAAACTAACTCTATTATTTTAAACTATGATGAAAAATCGGATAGTTTTTTTAGATGGTATCAACAATTGACAGCAGAAAGTTTAGGAAAAAAGGGAAAAGGTATTTTACCATTAATTTCAACAATGCCAAAAGATAATCATAGTCTTCTCCAACTTTATTTAGATGGACCAAAAAATAATTTTTTTACTTTTTTTAGTGTAAGTGAAAAAAATTCCCCTAAAATTAATAATTCAAATTTGAACAGTAATTTTAGTCATCTTAAAAACAAAAACTTATACAAAATTTTAGTATCGCAAAAAAAGGCAACCGAAAATGTTTTCAATAAAAAAAAAATTCCTTTCAGGTCATTTAATGTTCATAATAGAAATGAAGAAACAATGGGTGAGCTTTTTAGTTTTTTTATTTTAGAAACTATTCTTTTAGGCCAATTGATGAAAGTAAACCCTTTTGATCAACCCTCTGTTGAATTAATCAAAAAAGAAACTGCAAAAATATTAAGATAATTTTCCAAAAATTATTTTAGAAATACCATAATTCTTTTCTCTTTGGATTAAAAAGTTTTCAGAAAATTTATCAATGGTTTTTTTATTTCTGTGCAATATTAATAGTGTGCTTTTATTAGCTAATTTTTTCTTTTTAATTTTATCAATTATTGTTTCAATATTTTTATCCTTGAATGGTGGGTCTAAAAAAATTATGTCAAATTTATTATCAAATATAATTTCCTCATTAAATTTATAAGAGTCACTTTGATAGACACTCGCTTTTTTTAATAATTTAAATTTTTCTAAGTTTTTTTTTAAAAGCATATTTGACTGATGATAGTTTTCAAAAAATACAACTTTTTCAGCACCTCTTGACAAACATTCAATACCAAAGGATCCAGTGCCAGCAAATAAATCTAATATTTTGGCTCCTTTTAAATTTATAGTTTCATTATTTGAGTGTTCAATTATGTTAAAAATAGACTCTCTAACTCTATCTTTTAAAGGTCTAGTAGATTTATCGGTAGGCTCTAAAATTTTCTGTCCCTTAAGATAACCTCCAATTACGCGCATCTAATCAATAGCCTTGAAACCAATATCTTTTCTAAAAAATCCACCACCCCAATTTAAATCCTTAATTTTATCAATTGCTGAATTTCTAGCCTCTAAATAACTCTCTGAAATACTCACAAAATTTAATACCCTACCACCATTAGCGAATATTTTGTCATTTTTACAAATTGTTCCTGCGTGAAACATAAAATTATTTTTGTTATTCTTAATTTTATTAAGATTTTTTATTTCAACGTTTTTTTTGTAACTTTCTGGATAACCCTTTGAACATAAAACAATGGATAAGCTTTTTTTATCTGACCAATCTACTTTAGATTGATTTAATTTTTGTTCACAACAAGCATTAATTATATCTAAAAAATCTGATTTTAGTAATGGAAGAATAGTTTGACACTCTGGATCACCCATACGCACATTGTACTCAATTAAAAATGGCTCATTATTTTTAATCATTAAACCTGCATACAGAAATCCAATATACTCTTCTCCAAAATCTCTTATTGCTCTAAAAGTAGGTTCAATAATTTTATCAATAATTTTTTTTTCTAAATCTTTATTTATTAAAGCTGATGGAGAATAAGCACCCATGCCTCCGGTATTTTTTCCTGTATCATCTTCACCAACTCTTTTATGATCTTGTGCAGTGTTAAATTGTTTGAAACTTTTTCCATCCGAAATGACAAAAAAACTCATTTCTTCACCTTCAAGAAATTCCTCAATTACAATTTGATTAGCTTTTCCAAATTTTCCATCAAATATTTCTTTTACTGCTTCATTAGATTTTTCAAGATTTTCACAAATATAAACTCCTTTTCCTGCTGCAAGCCCATCTGCTTTAATGACTATTGGAAATTTAACTTGGTTTAAATATTTAATAGATTCTTCCAAATTTTTTAAAATATTAAATTTTGCTGTAGGTATATTATATTTTTTACAAACTTTTTTAGTAAACGTTTTTGATCCTTCAAATTGAGATAGTACTTTATTTGGTCCAAAAACTTTTATTTTTTTTTCTTGCAAAAAATCAGCTATACCATCTACCAAAGGTTTTTCTGGACCAACAACTACTAATTCAATTTTATTTTTCAGAATAAAATCATAAATGCTTTCAAAGTTGTCTAGATTTAAATTAACATTTTCAGCCAAATGACATGTGCCAGCATTTCCTGGAATACAATAAATTTTAGTGGTTTTTTTTGATAATGACATTTGATTTACCAACGCGTGCTCTCTTCCACCACTTCCGAGAATTGCAATTTTCATATAGATATTTATATATCTCAATAATGCAAAATAAGTTAGCTAAATTAAAATACCTTCCCAATAATTTTGAGATTATTGAGGAAGGCGACCATGTAATATGTTCTATATCTGGAAAGAAAATTCTTTTAGAAAATCTGACTTATTGGAATGTCGAAGAACAAGAGGCATATTTTTCTTATAAAGAGGCCTCAGTTAAAAGAGATATGTTAAAAAAATCTTAATTTACTTTTTCCATCTGTCGTGGGTCCAAATCCATTGAAGTGGATTCTTTACTATCATTTGCTCGAGCACAGTATTTAAAAACTGTGTAATTTCCTCAGTAGTTTTACTTTCACCTACTTTAATAGGTTTGGAAACGTACATTTTAAAATGAAATTTGCTTCTTCTTTCAATGTATATTGGAACTAGATCACATTTATATTTTTTAACCAATTGCGCTGGAATAGTAGTTGTGGTTGCTAAACTACCAAAAAAATTAACTTTAGATCCTTCTCGAACCCTTTGGTCAATCATTAATGCAATAGATGACCCTTTCTTTAGATTTTCAATTATTTCCCTTGTTCCTGAACGGCCTTTTTTAATTTGTTTTTTACAAATATATTTAATTCGAATTTTTTCCATAGTTTTATTAAGGAAAATATTATTTAACGGTCGATAAATAGCAGACAAATCAATCCCAGATTTTTCAATCATCATTGCCATTAATTCAAAGTTATTAAAATGTCCTGATATGAATACAACTTGTTTGTTTTTTGATTTAATCTCATCAAGGTACTGTTTTCCATCTACTTGAATATACTTTTCAAGTTTACCATTTCTAAAGTTTTTAATGAAAGGATATTCAGCAAAAATTCTTCCATAATTTCCAAATATTTCATCTGTAGATTGTTCATGAGTTTTTTTTAACGAGATATTGGATTTTTTTAAATTATCTATAACTAAACTTTTAGATCTAAATAATGGTCCAAATGTTTTTCCAATAAAAAATCCAAAGTTTGAAGCTAATTTATATCCCAAGATTTTAAATATGATTAACAATAAAGAAATTAAAACAAATTCAAAAAAATAAATTACAGTTTTCATAAATTTTTGTTTAAAAAACTCTCAAACTTTTTTTGATTTGAGATTGTTAAATCAACTTTAATAAATTTTATATTTTTTTTTTTAGAATTATCTAGTCTTAAATAATCTTTTTCAGAAGTAACAATTTCTAATCTTTTTTCTTTTGCAATACTTTTGATTTCATTAATGTCTTTATTAGAAAAATTATAATGATCAGGGAAAAATCTTTTTTCTTCAATTTTAAATTTGTACTTAATTAAAGTTTTTTCAAATTCTTCAGGATTACCTAGGCCACAAAAAATTATATAATTTTTTTTTAAATTAAAAGATTTTAAATTTGTTGGTTTATAGTTTGCATAAAAAATTTTAATATTTTTATTAATTTTTTTAATTTTATTTTGAAATTTAATATTTTTTTTCTCTCCATTCAAAAATACAGCATCATAGTTTCTTATTTCAAATAAGCTCTCTCGCAAAGGCCCTGCAGGTATTAAAAAACCATTTCCAATGGCATGAGTGCTATTAAAACAAGCAATTGATAAATCGTAATTTATCTTTTTTTCTTGCAATCCATCATCGCAAATTGCGATATCGAAATTTTTATTTTCGGCAGTCTTAATAGCTATATCTCTATTTTTAAAACATAATAAATTTCCATTTTTTTTTAAAATTTTTTGTTCATCTTTTTGATCGAGATAGTTTTTTTTTATAATTGCGGTTTTGTATTTTTTTTTTAAAATACTATTTATTTTAATAACTAATGGAGTCTTACCCGTCCCACCTATATAAATGTTACCAACACATATAGTTTTAACTTTAAATTTCGACCTTGGTGATAATTTTTTCAAATTATTAAATAAAAACGTAAAGAAGGTTAATGGAAGAAGAATAATCGAAATTAAATTAACAGTATCAAGATAAATTGGTCTCTTAATTTTCATTATATAAATTTATCTATTTCATAAATATTATTTTTAAGAACCCTTTTACCCATTTCGTCTATTTTTTTTAATATTTTTCTTGAATGATTGTAATTAATTTTTTTTTTAATTAATTCACAAACATTATTTAAATTTTTTACTTTGCTTGCAATTTTAAGATTTAATAATAAATCATATACTTCTTTAAAATTATGAACAAATGGCCCAAAAATAATATAATTTTTTCCCCTTACAGGCTCTAAAGGATTTTGACCTCCATGATTAATTAATGATCCTCCAACAAAACATAAATTAGATATTTCATAAAATTTACGTGCTTCTCCATATGTATCAGCAATATATATATCTGTGGATTTACTTATTTTATTTCTAGATGATCTTGTAATTACATTTAATTTTTTGCTTTCTAACAGTCTAACTATTCTATCAGTTCTATGGACATGTCTTGGAATTACAACTGTAAGCAAATTATTAATACTTTTTTTTACTTTTTTATGAGCCTCAGAAATTAAATCCTCTTCATTGTCATGAGTACTCGCGCAACAAAAAATTTTTCTATCTCTAATTATCTTTTTTACATCAGAATTTACCTTTGTTTTTTTTTCTCCAAAGTATTTTAGGTTTCCTGCAATTTTTATATTTTTTACTCCAAGTTTACTCAAATAAATTTTTGACTCTTTATTTTGTGGAAGTGCCAAAGTAATACTACTAAAGATTTTTTTTGCAAAATTTGGAAATATTAACCATCTTTTATAACTTTTTGATGTGATTCTTCCATTAATTAAAACTATGGGTATATTTTTTCTTTTTAGATTTTCAATCATGTTTGGCCATATTTCTGAATCTATAAAAATTGCCACTTTTGGCTTCCAAAATTCCAGAAATTTATTTGTCAAATAATTTTCATCTATTGGAAAATACACGTGTTCGGTTTTTCTAAACTTTATTTTTTTAACAACTGATGCTGAACTTGTAGTGGTAGATGTGAGTAAAATTTTTTGGACTTTATTATTTTTTTCTAAAATTTTAATTATAGGGATGATACTCATGATTTCACCAACACTTGCTCCATGAAACCAAATCGTTTGGTCTTTATTATATTTTTTATAAATACAAAATTTTTCCAGAAATCTATTAAAATCCTCTTTTCCGATTATAATTCTTACAGCAAATATTATTGGTGAAAATAATAGAAAAGTTATTGCTAAAATTTCGTAAAAAAAAAACATTAGTTTTCTTTAATTTGTCGATTATAAAAATTTTGATAAATCTCAGAATGTTTCAGTAAATCATTATGTTTACCTTGATCTATAACTTTTCCTTTATCAAGAACATAAATAATATTTGAATTTAGAATTGTTGAAAGCCTATGCGCAATTACAATAGTTGTCTTATTTGAAATTAATTTTTCCAAGGCCTTTTGAATTTTTTCTTCAGTTTCAGAGTCTAATGAAGATGTTGCTTCATCTAAAAGAATAATTTTGCTGTTTTTTAAAAAAGCTCTCGCAATTGAAAGTCTTTGTTTTTCACCACCGGATAATTTAATTCCATTTTCACCAATTTTGGTCTCAAATTTATTTTCAAGTTTGTTTATAAAGTCTGTGCACATTGCCATATCTGCAGCTTTAAATATTTCATCATTTGAAGCATCAGGTTTTGCGTATTTGATATTATTTAAAACTGTATCGTCAAATAAAGTGGTGTTTTGATCGACAATTGAAATTTCTTTTCTAAGAGAAGAAAGTTTTACCTCTTTTATGTTTTGACCGTCTACCTCGACTTTTCCAGAAATAGGATCGTATATTCTTGGTATTAGGCTTAATAAAGTAGACTTTCCAGAACCACTATGACCAACAAGTGCTGTCATTTTGTTTCCAGTAATATTTATATTTATATCTTTAAGTACACGGTGATCTAAATTGCTTTCATAATTAAAATTTACATTACTAAAATTAATTGAGCCCTCATTTAATTTCAGCTCTCCTAAACTTTCATTAGATGAAATATTATTTTTTGTATCTATTATTGGTATAATTCTTTTGCCAGCAGATAAACCTTGAAAAATTCCCACATTAATAGTCGCTAAAGATTTTACAGGTTGGTAAGCTAACATCATTGCCGCGAGAAAAGAAAAAAAATTATTAATATTGAGTTGTCCATTCATAATAAGTTTTCCAGAGTAGAAGATTAAAATTGCTATCATTATACCAGTTAGTATTTCCATTATTGGAGTAGCTCTTATAAATACAGTTGCTATTTTGATAGATTTCTTCTTAAGATCATCAACAAATTTTTCAGACCTCTTATTTTCAAAATTTTCTCTTTGAAAAATTTTTATAACTTTATGATTTTTAAATAAGTCAATTAAGTATTTATTTAAGTCACCTGATTTTTCTTGTGCTTCTGTTGCAACTTTTCCCATTCGTCTCCCAAGTTTTTTTGCAGTAATAGAAGCAATTGGGATCATTATTATAGCTATTAGTGACAATCTCCAGTTCTGTAGAAACATTACTGTTAATAGACCAATAAGAGTTAAACCATCTTTAAAAAAACTCAAAAATGAATTGCTCAACATTCCAGTAATTTGATTTACATCAAAATTTAAATTTGAAATATATTTTCCAGAATGTTTATTCTCTATTTGTTGAGTATCCGCTTTAATAAAGGATGAAAGCATATCAATTTGAATTTTTTTCTTAACTTCTTCAGCAACATTTATCATTATTACTTTTGCCATATACAATGAAATTCCTTTAGTTGAAAAAGCTAGAACAATTAAAATAGGAATAACAAATATTAAAGTTTGATCCTGATTGATAAAAATTTTCTCTATTGCAGGATCTAAAAGCCAAGCAGTTGCAGATGTACTTCCTGCAACCAAGATAGAGAAAAATACAGCTAACAAAATTTTAACAATAAAAATTTTCGTATAGTCGTTGTATAATCTTTTTAAGATCTCTAAATTAGTCATGAATTATAAAAGTTTCCCAATTAAAATATTTATAAATACTAACAAACCTAAAAAATTATTACTTTTAAATTTAAACAAACAGTCTAATGGCTCTTTTACATTAAGTTTGTATATTTGAAAAAAAATCAAATGCCCAATAGGCAGAAATAAAAATAAAAAATAAAAATAATTAAAATTCATTAAAAGACCTACTAAGATTAAAGCTCCAATAAAGATCAAATAACAAAAAGAAATAAATTTCTTTGGATCATTTTTAAATTTAATTGAAGTAGATTTAACTCCTATAATTTCATCATCCTTTATATCTTGGTATCCATAAATAGTGTCGTATCCCAGTGTCCAAAATATGGCTCCAAAATAGAAAATAATTGGAAGTATTGAGATTTGGTTAGTGACAGAGATCCATGCTAATACAAGACCATAATTGAAAGTAATTCCAAGAAACAATTGTGGCCAATATGTAAATCTTTTCATTAAAGGATAAGAGAATGCGAGTGGCATCGATAATAGTGCCATACAAATTGTAAAAAAATTAAAATTAATTAAAACCAAAAAAGCAATCCCACAAAGTATAAATGAATAAAAACTTGCTAGTTTTGTAGATACTTTACCTGAAGCAATGGGTCTATTTTTTGTTCTTTCAACAAGTTTATCAAAATTTTTATCTGTTATATCATTTACTATACAGCCAGCCGATCTCATTAACACAGCCCCAAGAAAGAAAAGCAGGATATAAAAAAAATATGTTTCAAGTTCACTAGTAAACTCGTAGGCAATTGTAAGACCCCAAATACAAGGCCAAAAGAGAAGCATGTAACCTATGGGTTTATTCAATCTTGTAAGTTCAATAAATAATTTAACGTTTAACATTAATTTACTTGTAAATAACAAAGGCTAGTTTCATAATCAATTCGATTCGAATGAATATAGATTATACAGTTACAGCTTTAATGTTTCCTGCAATTCCTCTTTTAATGGGGGTTTACAGTAACAGATTTCATACTTTAAGCAGGTTGATTAGAGAACTTCATGACGAACATGTATATGAAAAACATATTCCCGCAGAATGGAAAAAACAATTTATTAACTTGAGTAGAAGAATTTCAATTTTAAGGTGGACTATAATGTTTGCTGCCTTTGGATTTTTATTTAATATGCTTACAGTTTTTGCTCTTTATTTAAATGAATTATTCTTAGCGAGAGTAATTTTTGGTTCGTGCTGTTTATCAATGATCATATCAATTATTTTCTTTATAAGAGAAATTCAAATATCCACAAATGCACTTAATTTACACATGTCTGACATGGATGTAAAAATTGATTAATTTGGTAAAATTATTGCAGGACCAAGTAATTTTCTTCCCTCAAGATCTTCATGAGCTTTTCTAACTTCATCTAAAGAATACTTTTTTGAAATTTCAACTTTAAATTTACCTTTTGATATTGCTTCAAAAACTTTTTCAGCCGCTTCTTCAAGTTCTTTTCTAATGATCGTGTAATGAGCGATTGAAGGTCTAGTAAAAAAAAGACCTTTTGCGTTTATATGTTTTTTTATATCTAATGTATGAACGTAACCAGATGCGTTTCCAAAAGCCACCATCATCCCTCTTACTTTTAAAACTTCTATTGAACCTTCAAATGTTTTTGCTCCTACTCCATCATAAACTACATCAAGTCCGTTTTTTCCTACAATTTTTTCAACTTCCTCAACAAAGTTTTTCTCATTATAGTTTATAACATGATGGCATCCATTCTTTTTCGCTATTTCTATTTTTTCATCTGAACCGACTGTTCCTATTATTTCAGCACCAAGTGCATTGGCCCACGGGCAGAAAATTTGACCAAGTGCGCCTGCAGCTGCATGGTATAAAATTTTATCTCCTTTTTTAACTCGATAAGTCCTGTGCAATAAATATTCGGCTGTTATACCTTTTAAAGTAATACACGATGCAACCTCATCAGATATGTTATCTGGAACTTTTACTAGTTTGTCTTCAGGTATTATTTGTTTTTCAGAATAAGTCCCAATTGGCATGGAAGCACGAGTTACTCTATCTCCAACTTTAAATAATTTAACTTCAGGACCTACTTCTTCGATAATACTACAAGCTTCAAGTCCAATACCACTTGGCAGTGGGATGGGATAAAGACCTGAACGGTGGTATGTATCAATATAATTTATACCAATAGATAAATTTTTAACTAACACTTCATTCTGCCCAGGTTTTCCAATATCGACATTCTTTATTTCCAATACTTCAGGTCCACCAAATTCTTTTATTTCAATTTTTTTCATTATTTTACAAAGTTACCGTTATGGTAATCGTCAATAGCTTGAAGTATTTCCTGTTTTGTATTCATTACAAATGGTCCACCTCTTGCAATTTGTTCACCAATTGGTTTTCCAGATATTAATAAAAATTTAGCCTTAGTCAAAGCAGTTACTTTTAGTTTTTCACCATTGGTTAAAAGAATTAAAGTAGAGTCCTTAACTTTATCATGTTGTTTTTCTCCAATTTTTATTTCACCCTCAATTAAATAAATAAAGCTATTGTGAGAGGAGGGTATCTCAAAATTAAATTCCTTATCCTCTTCAAGTTCAACATCAAAATAAAAAGGTTCTACATTATGCTTTTTAATTGGTCCCTCTGCTTTTTGAAATTTTCCAGCAATAACTTTTATTTGTTTATCATTATCTTTATGCACACTCATTTTGTCGGCATCAATATAATGATATTCAGGTTTATTCATTTTCATACTCGCCGGCATGTTTATCCATAATTGAAAGCCATGAAGTTTACCTTCTTTCATTGCTGGCATTTCTGAATGAATAATACCACTTCCTGTTTTCATCCACTGAACATCTCCTGCTGTCATTCTACCTTGTCCACCAGTGCTATCTTTATGTTCAAAATCTCCCGCTAACATGTAGGTTACTGTTTCTATACCTCTATGAGGATGGGGCGGAAAGCCTGCAATATAATCTTCACTATTTTCTGATCCAAACTCATCTAACATTAAAAATGGATCAAAATAATTAGGCTCAACTCCGATACTTCTTTTTAATTTTACACCAGCACCATCTGATGCTGATATAGGTTCAATAACTTTTTCAACTTCTATTGATTTCATCCAATTGATATATACTTTAACTATATAATTTCAAGTAACTCACTTAAATCGTGAATTTCATCTAATGGTTGATAGTCAAGATTATCAAATACATTTTTATTCCTGTTTACCCAAACAGAATTATATCCATAATTTCCACCCCCAGAAACATCCCATGTATTTGCACTTAAAAATAAAATTTCATCCTTTTTAATGTTATATTTTTTTACAGGTAATTCATAAACTTTTGAGTCTGGCTTAAAAATTCCCACTTCTTCAATTGAAAAAATATCATCAAATATATTTTCTAAATTATTATTTTTGACCAGATTTCCTAATAAGCTAGGAGTACCATTGGAAAGAATTGCTAACTTAAAATCTTTCTTTTTCAATTTATTTAAAGTTTCTTTAACTTCAGAAAAAGGTGAGAGTACTTTGTACAAATCTAATAAATCATTTCTCATGGAGTTATCAATTTTGAAAAATTTCATCGATTTGTCTAAACTGTCTTCAGTAATTTTCCAAAAATCTTTATGTCTATTCATTAAACTCCTTAACCAAGTATATTCTAATTGTGTGGTTCTCCAATAATTTGCGAAACCTTCCCACTTATCACCTATTTTTCCTTTACATTTTTCTGCAGCAGAATTGACGTCAAATAAAGTTCCATAAGCATCAAATATTATTGCTTTAATATTTTTCATAATTTAATTTAAATATAATGAGCAATATTAGGTTATTTTATCCAGAAAGTTTATCAATTAATTTAGAAGGAAAATTAGATAAAGCACAATCTCATTATTTAACTAAAGTGATGAGAATTCCTATTGGTGGTAACTTTTCTTTATTTAATAAATTTGGTGAATGGCAAACATTAATTAAAAAAATTTCAAAAAATGATTTAACTTTTAAAGTTACTAGGCAACTTAGACATGAAGAAAATGAAACTGATCTTTGGTTAGCTTTTTCTCCAATTAGATCAAATTTTTTTAATTTCATGATTCAAAAAGCAACAGAATTAGGTGTAACAAAATTCATTCCAGTAATTACAGAAAGGACTGTTGTAAGAAACATAAATTATGAAAGACTTATAAAAATTGTTACAGAAGCTTCAGAACAAAGTAACAGATTAAGTATTCCTGAAATAGATAAAATACAAAAATTAGATGAGTTTTTTAAAAATAATAAAGATTTAAATCTTATATTTGGAGATTTAAATTCAGATAATAAAAAATTAAAAATAAATAACAAAAAACTTTTATGTATTTTAATTGGCCCCGAAGGCGATTACACTGAGGTCGAGAGAGAAAAGATTCTTAAATATAGTGGAACACAATCAATAAAATTGGGTAATAACATTCTTCGAACTGAAACTGCAGTTATATCTGCTTTATCTGTGATCAATTTTTTAAAAAATTGATAAATTGTCGCGAAATCTCTAGTGTTTTTTTATATTTTTGGCTTTATAAACTTTTGAAAATGAAAAAATTCATAACAACTTTATTAACCTCATTAATTTCATTACCTGCTTTTGCCAATCAACCGGAGAAGTGGCAGTTGAGTTTTCAAGAACCTGCATCTCAGACAATGAGAGATATTGTTTGGTTCCACGATTATATGTTGCTTCCAATTATTGTGGCAATAAGTGCGTTTGTGTTGTTTCTGATGTTATATGTGATGGTGAGATTTAGAGAGTCTAGAAATCCTAATCCGTCAAAAAGAACTCATAATGTTGCAGTGGAAATAATTTGGACATTGGTTCCATGTTTAATTCTAATAGTTATGGCTGTTCCATCATTTAAGGTTTTGTATTCTCAAGATACAATTCCGAAAGCGGATGTAACTATTAAAGCAATTGGATATCAGTGGTACTGGGGCTATGAATATCCAGATGAAAATATAATTTTTGACTCATACATGATTGAAGAAGAGGATTTAAAAGAGGGTCAACCAAGACTTCTAGCAGTTGATAACGTTGTAGTGGTGCCAGTAAATAAAGTTGTAAAAGTATTAATTACAGCAAATGACGTATTGCATGCATGGGCATTACCTTCATTTGGAGTTAAAAGAGATGCAATGCCAGGAAGAATTAATGAAACATGGTTTAAAGCAGAAAAAGTTGGAACATACTATGGTCAATGTTCAGAATTATGTGGAATAAAGCACGCATTTATGCCAATTGAAGTAAGAGTAGTTTCTGATGAGGATTATCAAGCGTGGTTGTCAGATGCGAAAATAAAGTTTGCAAAAGACGAAAGTTTAATTAATAAAAATTTAATAGCGAGTAATTAAATAATGAGCACAGCAACATTACACGGTCACGACCATCATACACCAACTGGATGGAAAAGATGGGCATATTCTACAAACCATAAAGATATAGGAACAATGTATTTAATCTTTGCAATTATTGCAGGGGTAATCGGAACTGCATTTTCAGTTTTAATGAGAATAGAGTTAATGCATCCAGGTGATGGAATTTTAGGTGGTAACTATCACTTATATAATGTCCTAGTTACAGGACATGGTTTGATAATGATTTTCTTCATGGTGATGCCAGCAATGATTGGTGGTTTTGGTAATTGGTTTGTACCAATAATGATTGGTGCACCTGATATGGCATTCCCAAGAATGAATAATATTTCTTTTTGGTTGCTACCTGTGGCTTTTATTTTACTTCTAGCTTCAATATTTGTTGATGGACCTCCAGGAGCGCAAGGCGTTGGAGGAGGTTGGACTATATATCCACCGCTATCTTCAAAGGCAGGTCAACCAGGTCCAGCAATGGATTTGGCAATTTTAAGTTTACATATTGCAGGCGCGTCATCTATTTTAGGTGCAGTAAATTTCATAACTACAATTTTAAACATGAGAACGCCAGGTATGACATTGCATAAAATGCCATTATTTGCCTGGTCTATTCTTGTTACTGCTTTTTTACTTTTGTTATCTTTACCAGTTTTAGCTGGAGCAATAACAATGTTATTAACAGACAGAAATTTTGGAACAGCATTCTTTGAGGCTCAATCAGGTGGTGACCCAACTTTGTTTCAACACTTATTTTGGTTTTTTGGACATCCAGAAGTTTATATTTTAATTTTACCAGGTTTTGGAATGATAAGTCATATCGTTTCTACTTTTTCTAAAAAACCTGTGTTTGGATATTTAGGTATGGCATATGCAATGGTTGCAATAGGAATTGTTGGATTTGTGGTATGGGCTCATCATATGTATACAGTAGGTCTTGATACTGATACCAAAGCATATTTTTTAGCTGCGACAATGATAATAGCTGTCCCAACCGGAATAAAAATTTTTTCTTGGATCGCAACTATGTGGGGTGGATCAATATCATTTAAAACCCCAATGGTTTGGGCACTTGGTTTTATATTTTTATTTACAGTCGGTGGAGTAACAGGAGTTGTTTTAGCAAACGCTGGAGTTGATACAGCATTACATGATACATATTATGTTGTTGCTCACTTCCACTATGTTCTATCGCTTGGAGCTGTTTTTGCAATCTTTGCAGGTTTTTATTATTGGTTTGGAAAAATGTCGGGTTATGAGTATTCAGAGTGGATGGGACAACTTCATTTTTGGCTTACATTCATTGGTGTAAATATAGTATTTTTCCCACAACACTTTTTAGGTTTAGCAGGTATGCCGAGAAGATATGCAGATTATCCCGATGCATTTGCTGACTGGAATTATATCTCATCCATAGGGTCATATATATCGATCGTAGGATTGGCAGTATTTTTTGCAAATTTAATCTATGCATTTGCTAAAAAGAAAAAAGCAGCTCAGAATCCATGGGGCGAAGGTGCAACCACCTTAGAGTGGACAGTTCCATCACCGCCTAATTTTCATACTTTTGATGAGCTTCCTAAATTCGAAAACGTCGAGGGTGCAGAAAAATCTAGTAGTTAGATTCTAGTAAAAATATATAATATTAAAATGCAGTCTACTATCTTAAGAGAAAAAAGATCTAATACAGATCTTGGAATTATCTCAGAGCTAATAAAGCTCATGAAGCCAAGAGTAATGTCTTTAGTAATATTTACTTGTGCAGTTGGTTTGCTCACGGCTCCAAATTCCATACCTTTCACTCAGGCAGCTATTGGTATTCTCATAGTGGCCATTGGGGCAGGCGCGGCAGGCGCATTGAACATGTGGTATGAGGCTGATCTTGATAAATTAATGACTAGGACATGTTTAAGACCAATTCCACGAGGCAAACTTAATAGAGCTCAGGCTTTATACTTTGGAGCAACATTATCTATTATTTCTGTATTTAGCTTATATTATTTTACTAATGCTATTTCAGCTTTCTTGCTGTTTTTTACAATTTTCTTTTATTTGTTTATTTATACAATTTGGTTAAAGAGAAGAACTCCCCAAAATATAGTAATTGGAGGAGCTGCAGGTGCGTTACCACCTGTTATTGGCTGGACCATAGCAACAAACTCTTTATCAATTGAACCTTTAGTTTTTTTTCTAATAATTTTTGTTTGGACACCATCTCATTTTTGGGCCTTAAGCCTTTACAAGGCTAAAGATTACAAAAAGGCGAAAATTCCAATGTTGCCAATTACTAATGGAATTGAAGACACAAAAAAGAATATATTTATATATTCATTGCTAATGTTACCAACAGTGGTTCTTCCATATGCCATTGGATTTACATCAGAATTATTTCTTACACTTGGATTGACCTTGACTATTTATTATAATTATCTTTGCTTTAAACTTTATAATTATAAAAAAAATAAATTTGAGATCAAAATTGCAAAACAAATTTTTGCTTACTCAATATTTTACTTATTTTTAATTTTTGTGTTATTTTTAATAGATAAACTAATTTAATGATAAGAGACGAAAGAACAAAAAAGAAAAATTTATGGACCGCGCTAGGTCTTGTAATTTTTATAGTAATATTGTTTGTTTTTACTTTA
Source organism: uncultured Pelagibacteraceae bacterium (assembly GCA_902576045.1). Classification (GTDB taxonomy): domain Bacteria; phylum Pseudomonadota; class Alphaproteobacteria; order Pelagibacterales; family Pelagibacteraceae; genus Pelagibacter. The sequence goes on from CACGTU010000001.1 coordinate 99,204, forward strand.
TATAACGTAGGTGTCTTTGAGAGATCAATATGATAAAAAAAAATACATTAACGCCTCTTTTGTTAGCTGGAATATTCGTTTTTATGTTAGGATTATCATTTGCTGCAGTACCACTTTATGATTTGTTTTGTAGGGTAACAGGATTTGGAGGCACTACCCAAATCTCTAAAGAGGCACCAAAGATAGTATTAGATAAAATAGTAAATGTAAGGCTTGATACAAACGTGAATTCTCAGTTAGATTGGGATTTTGCAGTTAATGAAAAAACTTTGGATGTAAAACCAGGCAAAGTTTATAAAATTAAATTTAATGTTGAAAATTTGGGTGATCAACCTTCATCCGCAGTTGCAAGTTACAATGTTTCCCCTTCGTCCTTTGGCCAGTATTTTAACAAATTAGGCTGTTTTTGTTTTGAAAAACAGACACTTAAGCCAGGAGAGAAAGCATCTTATGATTTAGTATTCTATCTAGACCCTGAATTAGTAAACGACCCAAAAACTAAAAATATAGAGGATGTTACTATGTCCTATACTTTTTTCTCCTCTGACTACTATAAAGTTGAGAAAAACGAGAGTTAAAAATGTCCTCAGCTCAAAAGCATGATTACCATTTAGTTGACCCTAGTCCGTGGCCGATTGCTACTTCTTTCGCTACATTAATTACTGCACTAGGAACAGTTTATTATTTGCATGCTCAAGCAATGTGGGCAATGTTGCTTGGATTTGCTCTGCTAATTTATTGTGCATTTATGTGGTTCCGAGATGTTGTTATTGAGGCCGAGCACCAAGGCCATCACACTCCAGTTGTACAACTTCATCATAGATATGGAATGACTTTATTCATTGCCTCTGAGGTAATGTTTTTTGTTGCTTGGTTCTGGGCTTACTTTGATGCAAGTTTATTTCCAAATGAATTTACTGGTAATGTTTGGCCACCAAAAGATATCGAAACATTTGATCCATGGGATATTCCTCTTATAAATACTCTAGTTCTTCTTTTATCAGGTACAACAGTTACATGGGCTCATCACTCTTTACTAGAAGGTGATAGAAAAGGATTTATTAATGGTCTGATTTGTACAGTTGCTCTAGGAGCATTCTTCACTCTTTTACAAATATATGAATATCAACATGCTTCATTTAGTTTTTCAGGTCATATTTATGGAGCAACTTTTTACATGGCTACAGGCTTTCATGGTTTTCATGTGGTTGTTGGAACAATCTTCCTAGCAGTGTGTCTATGGAGGGGAAAACTGGGTCATTTTACAAAAGAACATCACTTTGGTTTTGAGGCAGCAGCTTGGTATTGGCACTTTGTCGATGTGGTATGGTTATTTTTATTTGCAGCCATATACATTTGGGGAAGTTAAAATAGTTTGAAAAATAAGCTATCGTTTTCATTATTTGTATATTTTTTTATTTTAGTTTTTTTAGCCCTAGGTACTTGGCAAATTATAAGGTTAAACTGGAAACTTGAATTAATAAACTCAATCGAACAATCTTTAAAAAGTGAACCAATAGAGTTTAACGGTAGCAATCCAACTAATTTTAAAAAAATTAAATTTGAAGGAATATTAGACAATTCAAAAATCATTTATTTGTATAGTTTAAGTGAAAAAGGAGAGCCAGGTTTTGATATTGTCAATCCAATAAGTATCAATAATAAAAGTTATTTGATTAATCGTGGATGGATTCCTAGAGACTTTAAATCAAAAAAATACTTTTCAGATGAAAGCAAGTTTGAGGGGATTTTAAAACTAAAAAGTAAATTTAATTATTTTAAGCCAGATAATGATTTAAACAAGAACTATTGGTTTACATTAAAAGATGAGGATTTATTAAATTATACTGGTAAACAATTTTCTCCATTCATTATAAATAATATCAGTAAGCAAGAAGGAATTTACCCAAAGTCAAAACAAGTGGGAGCCAATATTTCAAACAACCATTTAAAATATGCACTTACTTGGTTTTCATTAGCTGTTTCTATATTTTTAATATATTTATATTTCAGAAAAAAAAATTACTGATGGAATATATTAGTACCAGAAATAATTCAGATCATTTCTCATTTAAAAACGTTTTTCTTAAAGGTTTAGCAGATGACGGCGGTCTATTTGTGCCAAAATTAATTAAACCATTTACTAAGGAAGAATTAATCAAACTTAGCAGCCTTAAATACAATGAATTAGCAGCTGAAATTATTTTCCCATTTATTGGAAATTTTATGACAAAAAAAGAATTATCTTTCTTAATATCTAAATCTTACTCACATTTTAGATGTGAAGATGTTGTAAAAATCTCTGATTTAGGAAAATTTAAAATTTTGGAATTGTTTCATGGTCCAACACTCGCTTTCAAAGATATTGCGATGCAATTGATAGGTAATTTTTACCAATATCACTTAGAAAATGCAGAGAAAAAAATTAATATTATTGTAGCAACTTCAGGAGATACAGGGGCTGCAGCAATTGATGCATTGAAAGGCAAAAGTAATCTAAATGTTTTTGTATTGCATCCTCACAATAAAATTTCACTTGTTCAGAGACGATTGATGACAATTCATGAAGAGAGAAATGTTTTTAATATCGCAATTGAGGGTAACTTTGATGATTGTCAAAATTTAGTAAAAGCCATGTTCAATGATCAAAATTTTTCAAATAAGATCAATATGTCAGGAGTAAACTCAATTAATTGGGCAAGAATAATAGCTCAAGCCGTTTATTACTTTTATGCGTATTTTAAAACAGGTAATGGACAACCTTTATCATTTTCTGTTCCAACAGGTAATTTTGGAGATATTTATGCTGGTTACTTAGCAAAAAAACTTGGCTTACCTGTTGACAAACTTATTGTAGCAACAAATAAAAACGACATTCTTCATAGAGCAATTTCTGGAGGCGATTATACTCAAAAGAAAGTTGAAGAAACAAATACTCCTAGTATGGATATTCAGATAGCAAGTAACTTTGAAAGACTTTTATATGATGTGAAAGACTGTAATTCTGAATTTACAAAAGATGTCATGAGTAAAATAAAAAATAATGAAT
>CACGTU010000002.1 GCA_902576045.1 uncultured Pelagibacteraceae bacterium
GATTAATTTAAAAGAGAAGAAATTATCTAAACTTAATATAAAAATTGCCAGTATTGAAAAAAAAGCAGCTGAAAAAAAAGCAAAAAAATTAGCTAAAAAAAAAGCTAGTGAGAGTCCTGCGTCTGTAAATAATTAAGATCTAAATCGTCCTCCCCCCTTTTTATAAGAAAAGGGGAAGGTAGTTAATCAACAAAATTTAAATTGGAGGAAAAAATAATATGACTTTTTAATTTAAAATTTGTAATTAAACAGTAGTAAATGTTGATGACAAAAATATTTAAAAATTATTACAAATTAGTTAAAATGCTTTTCCCATTCATCTTATAAAATTTTATTTTACTCTTCCGTAAACATCCTGATATCTAACAATATCACTTTCTTTAAGTATTGATCCTACTTGTGCTTCAAAAATTTTAACAGGCTTTTTGCCAGGATTTTGAACTCTATGAATTGCTTCTAGTGGAATAAATATATGTTCACCAGGCTTTTTAATTATTATATCTTTATTTAGCGTAATTTTAGCATTTCCTTGTGTTACTAACCAATGCTCTGCTCTGTGATGATGTTTTTGTAAACTCAAAATACCTTTCGGTTTTACGTACAATTCTTTAATTAAAAATTCATTACCTTCAAATAAATTTGTGTATTTTCCCCATGGTCGATAATAAATATTCTTCTTTTTAATGTATTTCCGTTTATTTTTATCATACATTTTTAATATTTCTTTCCAGCTTCCAAGATCTGACCAAGGAATATCTAATTTAATAGCATTTATTTGTTTGGTTTTTTCTAAAATGGCATAATCAAATGATTTAGCTGTAGCTTTTAAAAATGAGGATTTATTTAAATAATAAGTATTAGATTTATATTTAGCTTTATTAACAGCATCTAAGCAGTTTTTATATGTTTTTAACTGATATTTTTTAAAGTTATTAATTATAGAGTCTTTTCTAAGAAAAAACATACCTGAATTCCAATAACCATTTTTTTTAATAACTTGCTTTGCTTTTACTTCTTTAGGTTTTTCAATAAATTTTGTTACTTTATTAATATTTCCCTTAATTTTTTTTGTAAGAAAGTAGCCATATTCACTTGAGGGAGATTTAGGTTTTATGCCAAAGATAAATATATTTTGATCAGTCAAATTAGATTTATTTTTATAAATAGCATTATTAAAAATATTTACTTTTTCTATTAAATGATCGGATGAAAAAAACATTAACGGTTGATTGTCTGGTATATCTTTTATTAAGGCAGTGCTTAAAATAGCAGGAGCTGTATTTCTTTTAGCTGGCTCTAAAACAATTTTGTATTTTTTGATTTTATGTTTTTTTAAATGCTGTTTTATTTGTTTAAGATATTTTGAATTTGTGCTGATAACAGGATTATCAAAAATTGAGCCTTTTACTCTTTCTAATGTTTTACCTAATAAAGTCCAATTACCAAAATTTATAAATTGTTTTGCTTGATGTTTTTTTTGATTTGGCCAAAGTCTTGTTCCTGCACCTCCACAAAGAATTACAGGTCTAATTTTCATGTTTAAATATCCGCGTAAACTTTAACCTCGTTTTTGCCCCCAGGATGTGTAGGTGCTCCTAAGTATGCTGGTCCAACTGTTTGTGCATATTTCCACAAAGTACCATTTCCAAAATTAATCTTTTTTGGTTTCCATTTTTTACGTCTGCTAGCTAACTGTTGTTTTGTTAATCTAACATTGATAGTTCCTTTTTTAGCATCTATATCGATGATATCTCCATTTCTTAAAAGAGCTATTGGGCCACCTACTGAAGCTTCAGGGCCAACATGACCAATACAAAATCCTCTAGTAGCACCAGAAAATCTTCCATCAGTTATCAATGCAACAGTCTCCCCTTTTCCTTGACCATAAATTGCAGCTGTTGTTTGAAGCATTTCTCTCATGCCTGGACCCCCTTTTGGTCCCTCGTATCTAATAATAATTATATCGCCGTCTTTATATTTTCTATTTTTTACAGCTTTATAAGCTGTCTCTTCATTATCAAAACATCTTGCTCTTCCAGTAAACTGTAATTTTTTTAATCCTGCTATTTTAACAATACCACCTTCAGGTGCTAAGTTACCTTTTAAACCAACGACACCACCAGTTTTAGTAATAGGATTTTTGTAACTTCTCATTACTTTTTGATTTATATTAAATTTAACATTTTTTAAATTTTCTTTCATTGTTTTCCCAGTAACAGTCATACAATCACCGTGAATAAAACCACCATCGTATAAAGTTTTTAATAACATTGGCACACCACCTGCTAACCACATGTCTTTTGCAACATATTTTCCGCCAGGTTTTAAATCTGCAAGATATGGAGTTTTTTTAAAAATTTTTGCAACATCCATTAAATCAAATTTAATTCCAATTTCATTTGCTATAGCTGGTAAATGTAATCCAGCATTAGTAGATCCGCCTGTTGCAGCAACAATTGTTGCAGCGTTTTCTAAAGACTTTCTAGTTACAATATCTCTTGGTCTAATATTTTTTGCTAATAAATTCATAACAGCTTTACCGCTGTCTACAGCATATTTATCTCTTTCTTTATAAGGTGCAGGTGTTCCTGCTGAATATGGTAAAGCAAGTCCAATCGCTTCAGATACACATGCCATTGTATTAGCAGTAAATTGACCACCACACGCACCTGCAGATGGACAAGCTTTTAATTCTAATTTTCTTAAAGCATGTGCAGTCATTTTTTTGGAAGTATATTTTCCAACCCCCTCAAAAACATCTACAACAGTTACATCTTTTCCATTAAATCTTCCTGGAAGAATTGATCCACCATAAATAAATACACTTGGAATATTTAATCTAACCATAGACATCATCAATCCAGGTAGTGACTTATCACATCCAGCTAAACCAACTAAAGCATCATAACAATGACCTCTTACTGTTAGTTCAGTTGAGTCTGCTATAACATCTCTAGATACTAATGAGGATTTCATACCCTCGTGACCCATTGCAATTCCATCTGTAACTGTAATTGTACAGAATTCTCTTGGTGTTCCTCCAGATTTAATAACACCTTTTTTAACCGATTGAGCTTGTTTCATTAAATTAATGTTGCAGGGAGCTGCCTCATTCCATGTTGAAACAACGCCAACAAATGGTTTTGCAACATCTTTCTCGGTTAAATCCATTGCATAATAAAATGATCTTTGAGGTGCTTTGTCAGGCCCTATAGTTGTGTGTCTGCTTGGTAATTTCTTTTTATTAAATTTTTTCATTATAAATTTTCTAAGGTTAGTTGTATTTTTTTAGCATCTTTTTCTAGGTTGTTAAAGTTAGATTTTTCTAGTTCAACAATATCTTTTGGAGCTCTATCAATAAAACTTTTATTTGAAAGTCTGGTATTTATTTTATCCATTTCGTCTTTAATTTTAGAGTGTTTTTTTAATAATGTATCTTTGATAGTTTTAATATCTACATCCTGTTCAAAATACATTTTATAAAGCTCACCTTTTATAATTAGACTTGCAGATGATTTTTTTTGATCTTCTAACAATATGTTTGATATTCTTCCTAACTTTTTTAGCACAATTTCATTTTTATAGAAAAAATCTTGTGTTTTTGAATTTGTATTAGCTAAAGAGATATCAATTAAAGAACCTGGACTAACTCCTATCTCATTTTTAAAGGATCTGATTGATGTAATAATTTCAATTATATTACTTACATCATTATATTCGTTGCTTTCTTGAGGTTTCTCCTCACTCCAATTAGCTAACATTAAATAATCACTACTATCTTTATCTAATTTATTATTCAGCCAAATTTCCTCTGTAACAAATGGAATAAATGGATGTAGGATAATCAGGATCTCCCTAAAAATATATGCAGAGACTTTTTTAACTTCCTCTATAGATGATTTGTCATCTGAATATAATATTGTTTTTGATAGCTCTAAATACCAATCACAAAAAGAATGCCAAACAAACTGATAAGCATTTCTTGCAGCTTCATCAAATCTATAATCTTTTATATTTTGCTTAATCTGATTATTAATTGAATAATATTCAGAAATTATCCATTTATTTATATTTACCTTTAATTCTTTAGGCTTTTCAATTTTATCAAAATTACAATCATTTTGTTTGAGTAAATTATTTGCATTCCATATTTTATTTAAAAAGTTTCTATATCCTTTTACCCGATCTTCTGAGAGTTTTACGTCTCTACCTGGAGATGCCATTGATAATAATGTAAATCTTAGTGCATCCGCTGAATATTTCTCTATTAAATCTAATGGATCAATTACGTTTCCTTTTGACTTAGACATTTTCTGTCCTTTTTCATCTCTAACTAAAGCATGAACATAAATATCTTTAAATGGCTCTTTTTCTAAAAAAGCCATTCCCATCATCATCATTCTAGCTACCCAAAAGAAAATAATATCAAAACCAGTTACCAAAACTGTTGTTGGATAAAATTTTTTCAAATAGTCAGTTTGATTAGGCCAGCCTAAAGTTGCAAATGGCCACAAACCTGATGAAAACCAAGTATCAAGTACATCTTCATCTCTTTTTAATTCAACATCTTTTTTATAATAATTTTTAGCCTCTTTAATTGCTTCCTCTTCAGTATACTCTACAAAAACTTTTCCATCAGGACCATACCAAGCAGGTATTTGGTGACCCCACCAAAGTTGTCTTGATACACACCATGGCTCAATATTGTCCATCCATTGAAAATATGTTTTGGACCAATTTTCAGGAAAAAAATTTGTTGATTTATTATTTACAATTTCTTTAGCTTTAATAGATAACTTTTTTGCATCAGCAAACCATTGCTCTGTTAAATAAGGTTCTATAATTGAATTAGATCTATCTCCATATGGAACTTTATTTTTAATATTTTCTTCTTCAACAAAGAAGTTATTTTCTTTTAATTTTTTTAATAATTGTTTCCTTGCTTCAAATCTATCTAATCCAATAAATTCTTTTGGTGCATTTTCATTTATTTTTCCATCTTCAGTAAAAACATTTATAATTTCTAAATTATTTCTTTCACCTACTTCATAGTCATTAAAATCATGAGCCGGGGTAATTTTAACAGCTCCTGTTCCTTGTTCAGGATCGGCATATTCATCTTCTATAATTTTTATTTTTCTTCCAACAAGTGGAATTTTTACAAATTTACCAACAACTTTTTTATATCTTTTATCGGTAGGATTTACTGCAATAGCAGTATCACCCAGCATAGTTTCAGGTCTTGTTGTTGCAATAGTTATAAAATCTTCACTATTTTCGATAGGATATCTAATATGATAAAGTTTTGAATTTACTTCTCTTTGATCTACTTCAAGATCAGAAATAGCAGTTTTTAATACAGTATCCCAATTAACTAACTTCTTTGACTTAAAAATTAAATTTTTTTTATATAAATCTACAAAAACTTTTAGAACAGATTTAGATAGATTTTCGTCCATAGTAAAAGCATTTCTTGACCAATCACATGAACATCCTAGTTTTTTTAATTGATTAATTATTATATCTCCATATTCTTTTTTCCACTCCCAAACCTTTTCAATAAATTTGTCTCTACCTAAATCATTTTTTTTTATACCATCTTTTTCTAACTTTCTTTCAACAAGAGCTTGAGTTGCTATTCCTGCATGATCAGTGCCTGGTTGCCATAAAGTTTCAAAATTATTCATTCTATGAAATCTTACTAATAAATCTTGGATGGAATTATTTAAGGCATGGCCCATATGTAAACTTCCAGTTACATTTGGTGGAGGAATAACTATTGAAAATTTACTGATATTTTCTTTAGGTTCAAAAAGTTTATTTTTTTCCCAGTAAGAGTAAATCTTATTTTCTACATCAGTATGGATATATTTATCAGCACTCATTAGATAAATATTTTATAAATTAATCATTTCAATAAACAATAACGAAATTAGGATTAAAATTTATAGACTAATCTAAAAAATCAATTATATAAGGTCATCTATCAAATATTGAATATTTGCTGGCAACGTGGCGGAATGGTTACGCAGAGGATTGCAAATCCTTGTATCCCGGTTCGATTCCGGGCGTTGCCTCCAAAAAAAACTATTGTGATAAACTAAAAAAAAAGTAAGTTGCAATTTGTCATTCCTCGGTAGCTCAGTTGGTAGAGCAGTTGACTGTTAATCAATTGGTCGCAGGTTCGAGTCCTGCCCGAGGAGCCAAAAATTCTTTATCCTATTTTTGTAATACTTGGCTGAGAAAGTTGAATATTTTTACCAAATTTAATTTTTTGATCTTGTGTTAACTCTGAGTAAACCTTTACCAAAAAATTATAATTTACATTCATATGACCTTCTTTTGATTTCTCTAAATTTAAAAGATATTCAGAAAAATCCTCAAAAAAATAATTAATAGGCACTTTTAAATAATTAGATAACTGAAGTAATCTAATTGAGCTCACACCATTAGTGCCTTTCTCATATTTTTGAATTTGTTGAAATGTTACGTTTATAGCTTTTGCAACCTTAGTTTGTGTTAAACCTAGAGCTAACCTTCTAAGCTTAAGCTTATTGCCTAAATGTTTATTGAAATTATCTTCCATCAAAGACCCCTCTTTAATTAAAATATAAGTTTGAGTTAATATAAATAGAACATGTATTACAAGAAGAATTTTTTTTAAAAATTATTCTTTTTTTTAAAATTAAATATCCTGTCAAGTATCTTTTTTACAATATAGCCAATTATTTTTAGAGTATCTGACTTAAAAATAGCTTAGTTCTGTCGTTCTTTGGATTGGCAAAAAATTCATTTGTTGCAGCTTTTTCAACTATCATCCCTTCATCCATAAAGATAACTTCATCTGCAACTTCTTTAGCAAAGCCCATTTCGTGTGTAACAACTATCATAGTCATACCTGCTTTAGCTAAATTAACCATAGCGTCCAAAACTTCCTTAATCATTTCAGGGTCTAAAGCTGATGTAGGTTCGTCAAAAAGCATTATTTTTGGCTCCATACATAAAGCTCTTGCAATCGCACATCTTTGCTGTTGTCCTCCTGATAATTGACCAGGAAATTTATGTGCTTGATCGGCAATTTGAACCTTTTCTAAGTGTTTCATAGCTAAATCTTCAGCATCTTTTTTTGGCATTTTTTTAACCCAAACAGGAGCAAGAGTACAATTATCTAATATAGATAAATGTGGGAACAAATTAAATTGTTGGAAAACCATTCCAACCTCGGCTCTTATTTGCTCAATATTTTTAGTATCTTCTGTAAGTTCATTTCCATCAACAATAATTGATCCTTGTTGATGCTCTTCTAATCTATTTATACATCTAATTAAGGTAGACTTTCCAGAACCTGATGGTCCGCAAACAACAATCTTTTTATTTTTTTCAACATTCAAATTAATATCTTTTAAAACCTGAAAATCACCAAACCACTTGTTTACGTCTTTAATTTGAATAATTGTATCTGACATTATCTCTCTGTTTTATATTTTTCTTCTAAGTTATAACTATATTTACTCATTGCATAGCAAATTATCCAAAATACTACAGCTGCAAATACATAACCTTCCATTGAATATCCTAGCCACTTAGGATTTGTTTTTGCCATTTGAAGCATTCCAGCAATTTCTAATAAACCAACTACTAAAATTAACGGTGTGTCTTTTACTAAAGCTAAAAACGTATTTGCAATACCAGGAATTACTAATTTTAGTGCCTGAGGTAAAATTACAAATATATGCATTTTCCAGTATCCCATTCCTAAAGATTTTGCTGCATCGTACTGACCTCGAGGGAGTGCTTGCAGCCCTCCTCTAATAACCTCAGCTACATAGGCTGCTTCAAACAAAGAGATAGCAATTATAACTCTTACCAATTTATCTAAGAAGAAATCCTCAGGTAAAAACATTGGGAACATAACTGATGACATGAATAAAACAGTTATCAGTGGAACTCCTCTCCAAAATTCAATAAACACAACTGAGGTATATTTTATAAATGGTAGTTCAGATCTTCTTCCAAGGGCTAAAGCCATACCTACTGGAAAGCAAAAAATTAAGCAGAAAAATGAAACTATGAAAGTCAAAGCCAAACCACCCCATGCCCCAGTTTCAACCCAATTTAAACCTTCTAATTTACCTAGTTCAACATATTCCTCGGGTAATATGAAAAGATTTAGAGATAAATAAACTGCCAATGGTACAAAACAAAAATAATATAATTTGAATTTATTTGGAACAAAAAATCCAATAATAATTGCAACAACGCTTGCAATAATTCCATATGAAAAATCAAAGAATACAGGACCACCTGAGATAAAAAAGAATATAAATAAGAAAGCAATAATTGGATAAATAACTACATAATATAAAGTTAAATATTTTTTAAATTTTTCTGTTGCAAAATACCCTACTGATCCAAGAGCTAATAAAGATATAAAGGACAAATTAATTCTCCATTGCTCTTCATTTGGATACAATCCATATATAAATCTTCTTAACCAAACTTTAATATAAGTCCAGCATGCACCATCACCTGTGCAAGCTTCTTTTGAATGGCCTGAAATATTTGCATCAATAACAGTCCAGCTTAAAACTGGTGGTATTGATTTAATAATTATAAAGATAATTAATAATGATAGGACAGCATTAAAATTATTGTTATTAAAGTTTTTATTAATTTCATCTAATCTTCTTATTCCAGAATACTCAATCCTAATAAAGTGTAATCCAATAAAACCAATTATTAATGGTAGTAAAAAACTTATAGATGTAGGCAAAAAGCCAGTGGCATTTATTTTAAAGAAAGATGATAAAAATACATCAAAAATACTAATAAACACTAAAGATAATCCTAAAATTAAAAATAAATTTAAGTTTGACTTATCTGGTTTTAAAAAATTTATATTATTCATTTATTTTTCTTTGATCGCAATTTTTTTGTTATACCAATTCATTAAAACTGAAATTGATAAACTTAACGACAGATAAGTAAGCATCGTTATTGAAACTATTTCTATCGCTTTACCTGTTTGCATTAATGCAGTCCCAGCAAAAACTAGGACTAGATCTGGATATGCAATTGCAGCAGCTAAAGAAGAATTTTTTGTTAAATTTAAATATTGGTTGGTTGTTGGTGGTATAATTATTCTTAAAGCTTGAGGCATAACAACTAACTTTAAAATTTGATTAGGATTTAAACCAATAGAAGCTGCGGCTTCTTTTTGACCTTTTCCAACACCTTGAATTCCAGCTCTTACACATTCGGCAATAAAAGTTGCTGTATATAATGATAAAGCTAATGTTAAAGCAATTAATTCTGGAGGTATTCCAACGCCTCCTTCGTAAATATATGATGTTTTAGCTAACTTCTTGAGAACAGGTATTTCGAAACTTAGTGATACACCTCCGATTAAAAAACTTAACAACGGTAGAATAAGTAATAAGCCTATTGATATTAAAAATACTGGTATTTGTTTTCCTTCATTTTCTTGTTTTCTTTTCGCATAATTTTTAATTACTACAATTGATACTACTGCAGCAATTATTGAATATAAAAAAATATTAAAATTTTCCCATATAAAAGCTGGGATAAACAAACCTTTAATTGTCAAATAAAAGACTCCCATGATACTCTCAGTATCTTGAGGCAATGGCAAAGCTCTTAAAGCTGCAAAGTACCAAAAGAAAATTTGTAATAAGAGTGGGATGTTTCTAAAAAATTCTACATAAAAGGCTGCTGTGTTTTTAATTAAGTAATTTGAAGATAATCTTGCAATACCAACTATTACACCAATTATAGTTGCTAAAATTATACCAATTACTGAAACTAAAATTGTGTTTAGAAGTCCTACTAAATAAGCTCTAAAATATGAGTGTGATCCATCATACTCAATTAAGGAAAATTGAACATCGAATGAAGACTCCTGACTTAAAAAACCATAACCAAAATCTATACCTCGATTTTCCATATTAAGTTGAGCATTGTATGAAAAGAAGCCAAACACCAATATTACAAATAAAAGTGTTAATAATTGTGGTGCGATTTTTTTGATATTAAATTTCACGGAGATTTTATAAAAAAAAGGGCTAGAAAAATCTAGCCCTTTTTCATTAATTAATTAGCAATTATCTTGCTGGTGGTACGTAAAGAATTCCACCTTTTGTCCATAATTGGTTTGGACCTCTGTCTGGTAAAATTCCAGGAGCAGCAATATTTCTTTCGTAGCTTTCTCCGTAGTTACCAACTTGCTTAATGATTCTTAAGCTCCACTCATTATCTAATCCAAAAGCAGCACCTAATTCACCTTCTGCTCCAACTAATCTTTTAATAGCTGGGTTGTCAGATGTTTTCATCATATCAGCGTTAGCAGATGTAATGCCATATTCTTCAGCTTCGATCATTGTGTTTAGTGACCATCTTACGATGTCTTCCCAAACAGCATCACCTTGTCTAACAACAGGGCCTAAAGGCTCTTTTGATATAGTCTCAGGTAATACCATGTGATCATCTGGATTTGACATTTTAGTTCTTTGTGCAGCAAGACCTGATTTATCTGTAGTGTAAGTATCGCATCTTCCAGCATCATAGGCAGCAACAACTTCGTCAGCTTTTTCAAAAGCTACTGGTTCATATGAAATTCCTTTAGAATTAAAGAAGTCTCTCATGTTAAGCTCTGTAGTTGTACCAATGTTTGTACATGCAGAAATACCATCTTTGAAATCATTCACTGAATTAATTCCAGAATTTTTTCTTACCATGAAACCTTGACCATCATAAAAGTTTACACCAACAAATGTTAAACCAATGTCAGCATCTCTAGACAATGTCCAAGTTGTGTTTCTTGATAATACATCGATCTCTCCAGATGTAAGTGCAGTAAATCTTTCTTTAGCACTTAGTGGAGTAAATTTAACTTTACTTGCATCACCTAGTACTGCAGCAGCTACCGCTCTACATACATCAACGTCAACACCAGTCCAGTTTCCTGCAGCATCAGCATTAGAAAATCCTGGAAGACCTTGTGAAACACCACATCTCACAAAACCTTTTTTCTGAGTATTTTTAAGAGTTTTAGATTTCTTAGCAGCCATAGTTTCAGTTGTAAATGCAAACAGAACTGCAAATACAGCAACTAAAGAAGTCAATTGTTTTACTATTTTAAACATTATTTCTTCCTCTTGTTATTAATTTATTTGTTAACAAATAATTCAAAAATTAATTTGAATTATCATAAGTAAAGCAGAAACAGGGATCTTCATCAATGATAATTTAAGCCCATCATTTCTTATTTATCTGAGATTTGAAAATATCAAGTCCAATACTGCATGTTATGAAAAAGAATAATTATGAAAATATGGCGCGCCCTGAAGGATTCGAACCTCCGACCCACGGTTTAGAAAACCGTTGCTCTATCCAGCTGAGCTAAGGGCGCACAAAATTAGAACGTATAATACAAAATTAATTTTTGAAAAGGAATTTTTTTATTAAAATCAATAATGTCAATAATTCAATTCTACCGATAATCATAAATATGATTAAGGATAATTTGGATATAACATTTATGCTGAAAAAATTAAAATCAGCTAATCCATACATAGATGAATTTACAGTATTCATAATCGTTAAAATTCCTAACTTGAATGAATTTTCAAATTTTATGCCTGATATAGTCAATAAACTTGAGACAGCAAAAAGTGAAATAATAAAAACTAAAACAGTTAAAAAATATTTATTTACGTCAGATTTATCTGTGTTTGATTTTAACAAAGTAACTTTATTTAAATAAATTTGATTTGGTTTGGTGTTGGAAAGCAAATTATTTAAGGAGTATTTAAGTAAACTCAATATCTTAATTACCCTCAAACCTGAGCTAGTAGAAAAAAATGATCCCCCAATAATTACTAAAATAAGAAAAATAAATGATAAATTTGACGGTATATTCTCAAAAGAAATACCTAGATTTGAAACACTACTAGATAAAGAAACTAAAATATTTAGAAAATTATTTTCAGAATTAAAAAAAATAAATAAAATTGAAATTATTATTATTAGATATAGTGCTAAATATAAATCTTCGCTAAGATAATTTAGATTATTTTTTTTAAAAAAAATTAAATTATAAATAAAAAACAAACTGAAATATGATGATAGTATTAAAATTGATAATATAATTTTACTCAAGTCACTCTCAAATAAGCTGTCAAAATTATTCATAGGTAAAAAACCACCAGAGGAAATTATTGTCATTGATAAATTAAAAGAGTCAAAAGTCCTTAAATTTATCAATTTTAAAAATATAAAAATAATAAAAGTAATTGATGAATAAATTATTATTATTTTTAAAGATTGTTTTAATGTTTCAGAGGAATTAAATGATATGTAATTTGTTAATGATTTTTTTAAATTATCATCAAAAATATCTATTAATAAAAGTAGAGAAAATAAAAAATATAATCCACCTATCCATTGTGATGATGATCTCCATATAATTAGACTTTGATCTAATTGTTTAATATTATCAAAAATAGAAAAACCTGTAGATGTAAATCCTGATATTGCCTCAAAATAGGAGTTTAAATAAGAAATATTATTTATACTGAAGTAAAAAGGTAATGAAATAATTACTGGAAAAAATAAATAACCTATTATTACTATTAATATTTTCTCATAAATATTAATTTTTTTAAAATGAATTCGTTTAAAAAAAATTAAAAATAAACCAAGAGTTAAAGTAAATAAAAAAATAATAAAGTAAGTATTTATATTTAAAAATAAATTTAAGTAATATGAATAAATGATGTTTAAAAAGGAAAATAAACTAATCAAAAGAGTAAATGACCCAATAAAAATTAAACTAAATCTGCTCATTAATTTTTTAGATAGAGCTTATTCTGAATAAATTTTCTACTGTTGGTAATTGATCTCTTTTAGAGAGCAATACAATTATATCATTTTTTTGAAATTTATAGTTTGAACTAGGTTTTATGAACTCATCTCCTCTAAGTATAGATCCAATTCTTATATCGTCTGGAAGATCAGAGTCTTTTAATTCTTTGTTTATTAAATCAGATGATTCTAATATTTCTGCCTCAATAACTTCATAATCTCCATTCAAAATTGTATAAGCATTTTCTATAGTGCCTTTATGAACATGTTTAAGAATACTAGAAACTGTATCCATTCTTGGGTCGATCATATCATCTATTTTTAGAGATGTTTGTAGAAGAGAATAATTTGGCTTATTTATTAAGGCCATTGTTCTTTTATCTTTAGAGAATTTTTCTACAAGTACACTTACCATTAAATTATCTTCATCATCATTGGTTAAAGCTAATACTGTCTCTACTTCATCTATGTTAGCTTCATTTAATACATCCTCATCAAGTCCATTACCATTGATAACAATTGTGTCATTTAAATCATTGGCAATTAATTCTGCTCTTTCTTTGCTTTTCTCTATTATTTTTACTCTTGCAGACTCAAATGTTTCCTCAATATTTTTAGCTAAATTAAAACCAATATTTCCTCCACCAATTATTAGTATTTTATTTGATTTTTTTTCGTTATGACCAAATACTTTTAGAGTTTCCTCCATTTGATTTGAGCTTACCATGACATAAGCTTTGTCGTTGTGTTCTAAGGAATCGTTTTTCTTTAATATTTTAAATTCACCTTTTCTTATAACTCCTAAAATATATGCATTTAATTTAGGAAATTTTTTTGTGAGATCGTTTAGTTTTATGCCATTTATTGGACAATTGTCGTCTATTAGTATCTCTAAAAGTCTAATTTTATTTTCTACAAATGGTACATTATCGAGGGCACCTGGAGCTTCTAGTTTTCTTTGTAAAGATTTTGCTATTTCTAACTCTGGTGAAATAACATAATCGATAGGCAGATTTTCCCTATTGAATAATGTAGAAAATTTTGGATCTAAATATTCTTGAGACCGGATTCTTGCAATTTTTTTTGGGACTTTAAAAATTGAATATGCTATTTGGCAAATTAACATATTTATCTCATCATTTCTTGTGACTGCAATAATCATATCAGCGTCACTAGTATTAGCTCTCTCTAAAACTGATGGAGAAGTTGCTTTTCCAACTATAGCTTTAACATCAAGGCTATCATTTATTTTCTGTATATCATCACCAGACTGATCAATTACTGTAATTGAATGATTTTGTTCTGTTAATAATTTTGCTATTGTGAAACCGACCCTACCGGCGCCACATATGATAATATTCATCTAATTTAGATCCTTTACACCTAGAATTTTTAGCTTTCTATGTAAGGCTGATCTTTCCATGCCAACAAATTTTGCAGTTTTTGATATATTTCCACCAAATTTTTTTATCTGTGAAATTAAATATTCTTTTTCAAACGTCTCCCTTGCCTCTCTTAGTGGCACTGAAAGAGTATCTGTTACAGAAAAGTTTTCATCTAAAGATCTAGATAGCGATTCTTTTACAATATTAATTATCTTATCCTGATTGTCTCCTGGTGATAAAATTGCTATTCTTTCAATTAAGTTTCTTAATTCTCTTACATTACCTGGCCAATCATAGTTAAGTAGATAATTGTTATCTTTTATTGAAAATTTTTTGTAACTATAAGTATTGCAAATATTTTCTATAAAATAATCTATTAATAGTGGAATATCTTCAATTCTCTTGGTTAATGGATCAATTTTAATATTAAAAACATTTAGTCTGTGAAAAAGATCTTCTCTAAAATTTCCATTTTTTATTTCTGTTGACATATCTTTGCTCGTTGAACAGAAAATTCTTACATCTACTTTGATATCATGGTTACCATTTAATCTTTTAAATTTTTGATCAATCATTACTCTTAAAATCTTAGATTGTGTTTCTAAAGGAATTTCTGTTACTTCATCAATTAATAATACACCTCCAGATGCTTTTTCAAACGCACCATATAAAATAGATCCATCTTTTTTTTCTTCACCGAAAAGTTCTAATTCATACTTTTTTGCATCTAGCAAGGCACCATTTATGATGACAAACGGACCATTTTTTCTTTTAGATTTTTTATAAATTTTTCTTGCAACTAATTCCTTTCCAGAACCTGTTGGACCATTTATAAATACTCTACTTTCAGATTGTGAAAGTTTTTCTATTTGATCTTTGATAGAGATAATGTTGTTACTTTTGCCAATAAGATCAAAAGAATGAAATAATTTGTTACTTAAATTTTTATTTTCTTTTTTGAGGTTAAAATTTTCAACTGCTCTATTCACAAAATTAAGCAATCTATCCTTGTCGAACGGTTTTTGTATAAATTCAAAAGCTCCTGATTTCAATGAATTAACAGCCATCTCAATATTTGCGTGGCCTGAAATCATAATTACAGGTATATCGTTATTTTTTTGCTTAATATGTTCCAAAAGTTGAATACCGTCATTGTCTCCCTTATCTAACTTTACATCTATAATTGCTACATCAGGAAGTTTTTTATCTATTTCAGTTAATGCTTGGTTAAAATTTGCAGCTAACCTAGTTTTATATCCAGCATCTTTTATAAGCTCTTCTAATATAAGCCTTATGTCCGAGTTATCGTCTATTATTAAAATTTCAACCGACATCTAATTATTTATTTGGTAATATAATTTTAACTTTTGCTCCATTTTTATGATTCAAAAATTGTATTGATCCATTATGATCACTTATAATTTTATCTACAATCGAAAGCCCTAAGCCTGTCCCTTTTTCTTTTGTTGTAAAATATGGTTTTATTAATTCTTTCGTTTTTTTGTTTTTAAAACCTATACCACTGTCAATGACATTAACAATTATATAGTCTCTTCTTTGCCTTATTTCTATATCTATATTTTTGTCAATTTTACTATCTTTTTCGGCTTTCTCTTGAATACTTTCCAGAGAATTTTTAATCAAATTAAAAAATAATCTATTAAATTGTTCTAAATCAAAATTAATATTAATCTCTTTTGATAAATGATTAATAAGTTTGATTTTTATATTTGAATCAATTTTATTAATTAAGTTTATATTCTCATTTATAACTTTATTTAAATTATTTTTTTTTAATAAGGGCTTTGGCATTCGTGCAAAATCTGAAAATTCATTTACTAAATTTTCAATTTGTTTGATCTGTTTTTGTATAGTTTGAAGATTGTTATTAAATTTATCTTTGTTTTCTATCTCAATATTTTTTAAATACTTCGACTTAATATTATCGATTGTCAACTGTATGGGGGTGAGCGGATTTTTGATTTCGTGAGCAAGTTTTCTTGCAACATTTTCCCAAGCTTCATGTCTTTCAGAGGTAAGTAATTTTTCTTGTTGGCTTTTTAGTCTGTCTATCATTGAATTAAAATTTTTATTTAAAAGCTCCATCTCTTTGTCAGCTTTAAGCTCTGGTACTTTGGTATCTAAATTTCCTTTACCAATTTTTTCTGAGGCTGAAATTAAATTGTTAATTGATATAAAAAATCTTGATGAAAATCTAATTGCTATTGTAATCGATAAAAATAACAATAATGTTACTAAAGCTATATATATAAGAGCAAAGGAGATTCTTATACCTAAACTTTGATTTTCAACTGTGTAATAAAAATTAACCGCTTCTTCAGATTGTATTAGATATTGTGATATATTTTTATCAATTAATTTTACTACGTATAAAAAAGTATCATTATAATTAGTTAACCTAATGACGGCTGCAGATTTATTCTCAAATGTATTTATTATTTTCAAAGGTCTATCATCATTTAAAACCATTTTAATAGCTCTATCTTCAATTTTTTTATACGATGATTTACCTGCTGAAAGAATTAAATCTCCATTTCCATCAATCAAATGTAATTGGTCAATATCTCTTATAAGTCTTTGAGTATTTAAAAGAGATTGAAATCTTTGAGGATTGTCATTTATTAAATTTGAATATTTATTTAGATCAAAAGCAATTAAAATTATTTCAGATTCGATTTTGTTTCTTTTTTCCTCAACATAATTTTTTGCTATTTCATATGAATTATTTACAGCAGATGTGATTTTTGTGTCAAAATATTTATCTAAAGCAAATGAAAAAATAAATAGAGAAAATATAGAAATTAATAATGAAGGAATTAAAGTAAATAATCCAAACGAAATAATATATTTTCTATTTGCAATTGCTCCTTTAACATTTATGTTATTTTTTATTGAATTTTTAATATCAAAAAAAATTAAAATAAAAAAAATAATCAATAATATAAAGTTAAATATTAATAAGGTTTGAAGATTATTATCATTAAGATTAATAAAACTTTTGCCTATAAATGTTAAAAAAGTAATGAAACCTAATGATAGTGTAAAAATAAAAATTATTATTATAAATAAATTTCTTTTTAACAAAGCAAACATAATTTAAAGATATATTACTATTTATAAAATATAAACATGAGAGACTGTTTTATACTACTTGCAGCAGGCAAAGGTAAGAGATTTAAATCGAATACATTTAAACAATTTCATATTTTAAATGGAAAACCTTTAATTAATCACTCAATAGAAAAAGCAATAAAATCAAAGATATTTAAAGAAATTATTGTTGTAACAAATTCAAAAATAAAAAAAACAGAAGATAAATCTGTAAAGGTAATAAAAGGTGGTTCTGAAAGATTTGAGTCATCAAAGAAGGCACTCGAATATATTAAAAATAAAAAATTTAAAAATGTTTATATTCATGATGCAGCTAGACCAAATTTTTCAATTAAATTATTAAAAAGATTAAAAAAAGAATTAAATAAAAATAAAGCAGTAGTTCCTTATATTAATACTGATCATTCTGTAAAATATAAAGATAGATCAAATATATTAAATCTGAAAAGAGAAAACCTAATATTGACCCAAACGCCTCAGTGTTTTGATTTTAAAACACTCTACAAATTATCAAATAATAATAAAAAATATATATCAGACGAAGCAACATTATTTATAAAAAATAATTTAAATATCAAATTTATTAAAGGAGAAGAAGATAACTTTAAAATCACCACTACTAAAGATTTAGAAAAAGTTAAGTTAAAAACTTTTTATGGAATTGGATTTGATATTCATAGATTAGTAAAGGGTAAAAAACTATATTTAGGTGGTATCCACATACCTTATCATTCAGGTTTAAAAGGACATTCTGATGGAGATGTTATTATTCATTCAATTATAGATGCACTATTAGGATGTATGAAAAAAAATGATATAGGAACACTATATCCGAATAATGATTTAAAATATAAAAATATTAGATCAACTAAAATGCTTAAGCCAGTTTTAGATACTTTAAAAAAAGAGAACTATAATTTAAATAATATTGATATTAATTTAATTTGTGAAAAACCAAGTGTTGCAAAGAATAGAAGCAAAATAATAAAATCTTTATCAAAATTACTACAAATCAAAAAATACAAAATAAATCTCAAAGGTAAAACAGTTGAAAAATTAGGAATTATAGGAAAAGAAAAAGCTATAGCATGTGAGGTTATAGTTTCGGTTTCTAATTATGATTAAAAAATTTAATTCTATTTTTGTTACAATGTTTTCTCTAGGAAGAATTGGTTTTCTTCCTGGCACGTTTGGATCACTAGCAACTGTAATATTTTTATTTGTCTGCTTTCATATTTTAAATATTTCTTCAAATATAATTTTAATTATTTTAATTATTGCTTTTGCGTATTCGTTTATAGCTATTAAAAATTACACTGAAAATGATGAAAATAAAGATCCAGGAGAAATAATTATTGATGAATTTATTGGTCAATCAATTCCAATATATCTTTATGAAATATCTCATGGTACAGAAAAAACAATGGATCAGGCACTTATCATTTATACTGTGTGTTTTATACTATTTAGGTTTTTTGATATACTAAAACCATTTCCGGTTAGTTATTTTGACGGAAAACACAAAAACAGTTTTGGTGTTGTCATGGACGATGTTTGTGCTGGTCTTTATGTTGTTTTATCATTGATATGCTTTATGATTTTAAAAAGCCAAATTTAATTATGAAAGATCTAGTTAATAAACTACAAAAGAAAAAGCTCAAAATATCTTTTGCTGAATCATGTACTGGTGGCATGCTTGCCGTAACAATTACTTCAATTAGTGGTGCTTCTAAAATATTTAATCTTGGACTAATCACCTATTCCAATGATGCAAAAATTAATATTTTAAAGGTAAATAAAAAGATAATTCAAAAATACGGCGCCGTTAGTTCACAGTGTTGTGAAGCTATGGTCAAAAATTTATCTAAGATCTCTAAAGCTGATGTAAATGTATCAATTACTGGTATAGCAGGACCAAAAGGAGGCACAAAGACTAAACCTGTAGGGCTAGTTTATATAGGTGTTAAAAAATTAGATAAATTGGTTATAACAAAAAATATTTTTAAACAAAAAAAAAGAAACGATATTCAAAAAGCAACAGTAAAAAGAGCTTTATACTTAGTTAATTCTTTAATTTAATTGATACTTTTAAATTTTAAAACATTATTAAATTAACATATTTTATATTTTTTCTGCTCTTTTTTGAAAAGCATCGGCAATCTTATTTAACCCAAATTCAAATGACTTAGTCATAATAATATTTAAAAACTTATTTTTTATTTCAAAATCCACATCAAATATAACTTCAGTAAAATTATCTTTCTGAACAAATTTCCAATTATTTTCTAAATAGTTTAATGGTCCATCTATGTTTGTAACATGAATAAGATCCTGGTTCTTAATGTACTTAACATCGCTTTTGTATGTATCTACAAAAGGTTTTTTTCCAATTGTCAAATCAGCAATGATATTTACAACTTCATCATCTTCTCTCTTTTCATATACTTTAGAATCGATGCAGAATGGAATAAATTCCGGATATTTTTCAATATCTAAAACAAAATTTATTAGCTTAGCTTTATCGCGTTCAATTAAACGCGTTACAGATGCTTTTGGCATTAGTTGATAATATTTCTATTTTTTTTCAGTTTATCAAAATCATCATCAGCGTGGTAGGATGATCTCGTTAATGGTGATGATGTCACTAGAAGAAATCCTTTTGATTTAGCAATTTTTCCCAAATCATCAAATTCATCTGGATGATAATATCTATTCAATGGAAAATGTTTTACAGACGGTTGTAGGTATTGTCCAATTGTTAAAAAATCTACGTCTGCCGATCTTAAATCATCCATTACTTGAATAATTTCATCTTTTGTTTCTCCAAAACCAACCATTAATCCTGACTTAGTAAAAACTTTTTTGTTAAATTTTTTTGAATTTTTTAAAAGCTCTAAAGATCCAAAATATCTAGCTCCTGGTCTTACTTTTAAATACAAACTAGGAACTGTTTCTATATTATGATTAAAAACATCTGGGTTTGCCTCTAAAACTTTTTTGTATGCCTCCCCTTTTCTTAAAAAATCAGGAGTTAAAACTTCTATTGTAGTATGTGGATTTTTTTTTCTGGTTGCAATTATCACATCATGAAAATGATTTGATCCACCATCAGGGAGATCATCTCTATCAACTGAGGTGATGACTACGTGTTTTAAATTTAATTTTTTTACTGCATTAGCAATTTTAATAGGTTCAAATTGATCAAGTTTTTCAGGCTTGCCTGTTTTTACATCGCAGAAGGCACAAGCTCTTGTACATGTATCACCCATTATCATAAGTGTTGCATGTCTTTTACTCCAACATTCTGTAATATTTGGACAATTTGCTTCCTGACAAACAGTTACTAAATTATCTTTATTTACGACTGTCTTAGTTAAGAAAAATTCTTTACTGTTTAAAAGTTTAGATCTAATCCAATACGGTTTCTTTTTTATTGGATTTGCTGGTTTATTTATCTTTTCAGGGTGTCTAGGTTTAATTTTGTTTTCCATCGTTTTCAATTATATAGGTAGTCTCTCCCTGTTTTCCAAACAAAAATTTTTCTCTTATTAAAATTTCTATAAAATCTAAATCTAAATTATCAGTTAATAAGGAATTTTTTTGCTCAAGATCCTCAATTTTTCCAATTAAATTACTCTCTTTTAATTTTAAATCTTTATAGATCTTTTTTTTTTCTAAGTTAGAAATTAAACCTCTATTACCATCCAGTAGATTAAAGAAAAAATATATAAATAAAAAAGTGATTATAAGTAAGTAATAGTTTTTTTTTAATTTATCTAACATTATCAAATTTATTGAATCAGTTTTTTCACTTTATTTGATATTATAGTTGTTTTTTTGTTAATATATTCCTCATGATTTTTTTCAATATTTTTAAGTTCATATAAATAATTCACCATAACACCAAATGATCGTTTAAAACCTACTTCAGATATATTTGCATTTATTACTATATCATCGATTATTGCTCCATTTCCAAGATGAAATCTACAAACATCGTTGATAGGCAATTGTTTTGAGTTTTTCTCATTCATTAAATAATGAGCAACCAATTTATATATAGCATTCTTATTTGATATTATTCTTGTGTCGCCTATTTTTAAACTAGAAGATTTTAAAAAAGATATATTTTCTAAAGGAATATTTCCCAAAATATTTTTTATCAATTTTTCATCCAAGTTAACAAACCAATCTCTAAAACCTGGTATTGGTGATAAAGTTCCAAAATTCTTAATATTTGGAAGTTCTTCTTGTATTTCAAAGACAACTCTTTTAATTAAAAAATTTCCTAAAGTTACTCTTGATAATCCATCTTGACAATTGCTTATCGAGTAAAATGTTGCAGTATCATAATTTTTATCACCATCAGTTCTAGGTTTTGTTATTTCCTGAATTGATTTACCTAATCCATTAGTTAAAGCAACTTGAACAAAAATAATCGGCTCATCTTCTAGAGCCGGATGGAAATATGCAAAAAATCTTCTGTCTTCTCCTAATCTTCGTTTTAGTTCATCCATATCTTTAATCTCGTGAACTCTTTCATATTTCATTATTTTTTCTAATACTGCAGCTTTTGTATCCCAGGTAATTTTTTCAAGTTTTAAAAACCCTGGATTAAACCATGACTTAAATAATTCTCTCAAATCATCATCTAAAGGAATTAGATCTTTATTTTTATATATAATTTTCAACAAATCTTCTCTTAAAGAAACAATTGTTGATATTCCATTTGGAGACATATTTATTCTTTTAAATAATTCTCTTCTCTTTCCCTCGGATGTAACAGATAAGTTATATAAATTTTTGTCATTTTGCGTTCTTTGATATTCTTCAATTGCTTTGGAAACTTCTGTGTGGCTGGGTTTATACTTTTCATTTATCTTTTTAAAAAATAGAAGTTTGTTTTCAATTGAAAGACTTGAGTATAAGTCTGTAATATCTCTTGCTACTGTAATACCAAATGCAGCACCCTTTGTAGACAATAAATCACCACAAAGTGAAAGGATTGTATCAAGATCATTTTTTTTAAGCTCTTTTTTTTTAAATAATTTTTGGCCAACATCAGCTATTGACGAAATTATTTCCTTTAAATTAAACATATTTAAATGATTTACTATTTTTTAACTTATTTTTAAATATTCAATAAAAGATCTTATAGATACAATAATTAGAAAAGATCCAAAAATTTTACTTAATAACTTCTTATCTATTTTATATACTGCTTTTGCTCCTATTCTTGCCATTAACATCGTCACAGGCACAAAAACAATAAATCCAAATAAATTTATGTAACCAATAGTGTAAGGCGTACTTATATTATTGATAATTTCTCCTCCTGTTATCATTGTAATTGTCCCACTAATTGCAATCAAAATACCAATTGCTGAAGCTGTTCCAATTGATTTTCTAATGTCGTATCCAAAAGTTCTCATAAATGGTACCATTAGGGATCCACCACCTATACCCAGCAAAACTGAAATAAAACCAACTGCTACTCCTGAAATATTTTTAATTGAGTCTTTTATTTTTTTTGGATTTTCTAAAAATTTATCTCTAAAAAATATAAAAAATAATCCAACTATAAATGCCATTATAGAGAAAAATAAAATAAAATCGGATGTTCTTAAATTAACTGCTAAAAAGGTTCCTCCAATTACACCAAGAACTATAAAAATTCCAAAAGACTTTACTAAATTTACGTCAACAGCTTTGTGTTCCATGTGGGTTTTGGCTGATATTATTGAAGTAGGAACTATTATAGCTAGAGATGTTCCGACAGAAATATGCATTCTGGTTGCAAGATCAAAGTCTAAGACAGTAAATGCATAATATAAAGCAGGCACCATTATTATGCCGCCACCAACTCCTAATAAACCTGCCATAAAACCTGCAACAGATGCGGCTATAGATAATACCAGTAATAAATTTACAATTTCACCAAAATTTAAAACATCCATTATGAGTTTGCTTGAATTGCTTTTTCATTATTTTGAACAATACTCATAATATGCTTTGCTTTTTGAAAATCAGAATCGCGAGCCATCATATTATCACTCAAATATCTTTTCCAACTTTTAGAGCCAGCTTGGCCATGATACAAACCAACTGTATGCCTCATGATATGATTTACTTTAGTTCCTAACTTTACCTCCTTATCAACATAATCTAAAAGTTTCTCTACAACTTGTTCTCTTGTTGGAATAATTTCTGTATTGAATATGCTTTTTTCTATATCAACCAATGAATAAGGATTTTGATAAATTGATCTTCCAATCATAACTCCATCACATTTAGAAATATGGTTTTTGATTTCTTCAATTTTAGAAATACCACCATTTATTATAATTTCTAAATTTGGATTTTCTTTTTTTATTTCATAAACCATGTTGTAGTTAAGTTTAGGTATATTTAAATTTTGTTTTGGTGATAAGCCAGTAAGCATCGCCTTTCTTGCGTGCAAAATAAATGTTTTTGTTCCTGCGTTGTGCATTTTATTTATAAAATTGTTCAAATATTCAAAACTTTCAACATCATCAAAACCAATTCTAGTTTTAGCAGTTACAGGTATTTTGCATGAATTAACCATCGAATTTATGCATTCTGCAACGAGTTCGGGTTCTTTCATCAAACATGCTCCAAATTTATTTTTTTGAACCTTTTTGCTTGGGCAACCTAAGTTTATGTTTATTTCATCATAACCCATATCTTCAGCTATTTTTGCAACCTCTGATAATTCCTCTTTATTTGAACCACCAACCTGTAACGCAAGTGGTTTCTCTTCAGGACTAAATGATAAAATTTTTTTTCTGTCTCCGTGAATTGCAGATTTAGTTGCAACCATTTCACTATAAAGCATCACATTCTTACTCATTAATCTCAAAAAGAAACGATCATGACGATCAGTGCAATCCATCATCGGTGCAACAGAAATTTTACGATTTATTTTATTTCTAGTATCCAAGAGGTTTACCCATTATTTTATCAGGTAGCCATGTCACTATTTCTGGAAAAATACATAAAATTAATATGGCTAAAGCCATTATAATCATAAACGGTATAGAGCCTTTTAAAATTTCTGACAAACTAACATCTGGGGTAATTCCTTTTATAATATAAAGATTTAATCCAACGGGTGGGGTTATTAATCCTATTTCCATGTTTATTGTAAATACAATTGCAAACCAATAAGGATCAAAACCTAAAGTAGTAATTACAGGTAACAATATAGCTGAAGTCATGACGATTACGGCTACAGGCGGCAAGAAGAAACCAGCTATTAAAAGAAAAATATTTATTAATATAAACACAACCCATTTGTTTGAGCTTATATCTACCATGCTTTGAGCCAAAGACTGAGTTACGTACAATTGTGAAAGTGTAAATGCAAAAAGATATGAAGCTGCAATGATAAACATTATCATTACACTTTCTTTCATGGAAACTTTAACAATGTTCCATATTTTTTTTGGCTGATAAATTTTGTAAACTACTGCTATTAATACAAAAACTAAAAATGCCCCAACACCTGATGCTTCAGATGGTGTTGCAACACCACCATATAACACATAAAGAACGCCAGCTATAATTGCTAAAAATGGTAAGATCCTCGGTAATACTTCAAGCTTTTCTTTTAATGTAGGTCTTTTACGATTGCTTAAAGCTTTTGCTGAATCTTTATCTATAAAATAACTATGTATAAGTGCCCAAATAGCAAACATACCTGCCAGCATAAAACCTGGAACTAACCCACAAAGAAATAATCTTCCTATTGATGTTCCTGTTGCTATTCCATAAACAATTAAAACAATGCTTGGAGGAATTAAAACTCCAAGTGTCCCCCCAGCAGCAATTGTTCCAGTTGCAATTTGATCAGAATATCCCCTTTTTCTCATTTCTGGGATCCCCATAGTACCTATTGCGGCACACGTTGCTGGACTTGAACCGCTTAAAGCTGCAAAAATTGAACAAGCACCAATATTTGAAATGACTAAGCCACCAGGTACTCGCCAAAGCCATCTATCCAACCCTGTATATAAATCTTTTCCCGCTGGTGAATTGGCTACAGCCATTCCCATTAAAATAAACATTGGAATTGAAAGAAGCACAAAAGAATTCAAACCTGCATAAAAGGTCTCTGCAAATACATCTAACATTTGAAAACCTTCAAAAGCAACTAATAGAGCAATCGATACAAAGCTCAAACCAAAAGCTATAGGTATTCCAGAAAATAAAACGATAAGCGTAAAAACAGCAACTATCACTGCAATTAATAAAGGATCCATTAATTACTATCCTGTTCGTCGTTAAGTTTTATTATTTCTGCAATATATTGCAATATCATCAACGCAGCACCTATCATCATTGAAGAATAAGGAATCCAAAGAGGTGGATCCCATACAGTTCCTGTAGAATAATTTTTTGTAAAAGCTTCCTCTACCATTAAAAATCCAAAATAAAATAAAATTAAGAAAAATAATAAACTTACTAAAGATGTAAAAATTTTGAGTCTTAAAATATTTTTCTTTGATAAAAAATCATAAATCCATTCCATGCTCACATGCGCTTTTTCACTTAATACATAAGCACTTCCAATAAATGTAGATGCTACTAGAAGCATGGTAACTAACTCTGTTTGCCAAGTAATTGCTCTTTGGAAGAAATATCTTTCAAAAACTAGTTCTACAATAACAAGGATTGATAAAAGTAAAGCTAATACAGCAAAAGCTCCACAAGCTTTGGCAATATGATCACAGAATTTTAAATATTTATTTTTCATAAAAAAACCCCTACTTACATTCAATAAATAGGGGTTCTTTATATACCAGTTTATTTTACTGCTAAAGCCATTTCCATTAACTTATCACCACCTGGAACTTTCTCAGCAAATGCTTTATGAGAAGATTGTTTTGCAATCTCTACCCATGCTGCATGATCTTTTTCATCCATATATACTAACTTAACACCTGCTGCTTTATAAGCATCTTCAAATTTTTTATCTAAATTTTCAACTTGTGCAGTCATATATTTTTCAGCAACTTTACCAGCTTTCATAAGAGCATCTTGTTGTTTTGAATTTAATGCATCAAAACTTTTCTTTGACATCAAAATTGGTTCATACATAAACCATAGACCAAATTTTCCTGGAGGTGTTGCGCATGAGACCTGTTCATAAATTTTGTAACTTACAAAACTTCCTGAACTAGTGTTAGCACCAGTTAATACACCTGTTTGAAGACCAGTGTAAATTTCTGATGATGGCATACTCTGAATACCTGCTCCTGCTGCTTCTAACATTTGGTTAAATGCTTTTCCTGCAGCTCTCATTACTTGTCCTTTTGCATCGCTTGGGTTTTTGATACATTTAGTTTTAGATGCAAATCCACCACCTAACCATGCATCTGAAAGAACTACTACTCCAGCGTCATTGATTATTTTTTTAATTTCGGTCATCATTGGACCTTTATTAAATCTTAATGCATGGTCGTGATTTTTTACAGTGCCAGGCATAAGTGTTGCATCAAATTCTGGATGGAATTTAGAAGCATATGCTAAAGGGAAAGCTGAAATATCTAACTGACCAGTTGTCATAGGCTTCCATTGCTCTTTTGGTTTATAAAGTGATTTAGCAGGATAAATTCTTATATCTAAATCAACATTAGCTTTTTTAACCTCATCTGCAATAATTTGAACCATTTCATGTCTTGGATCGTATGAACCATCTGCTCTTTGTGTGCCAGGCCATTGGTGGCTAGCTTTAAGAGTTACTGCTAAAGCAGATCCGATTAAAGAAAAAAGTTAAAATTACTGAAGTGAAAATTAAAGATAATTTTCTTAACATGTTATTTTCTCCTCATTAGTTTAAAATGATATTAAATTGAACTTCTTAATAAGAGTCAATATAACCATATGTCATTATATTTATTATGAATGGTCCATTAAAAAATTTATTAGTTGTTGATTTAACAAGGGTTTTGGTAGGTCCTTACTGTACAATGATTTTATCTGATCTTGGAGCGAGAGTAATTAAAATTGAAGCTCCTGAAATTGGAGATGACTCGAGAGGATTTGGTCCTTTCATTGATGATTACTCTGCATATTTTATGTCATTGAATAGAGGAAAAGAAAGTATCGCTCTTAATTTAAAAAATGAAAATGACAAAAAAATATTTGAGAAAATTTTGGCAAAAGCAGACATATTAGTTGAAAATTTTAAACCAGGCACTTTAGAAAAATGGGGATTTGGTTGGAATGAAGTAAGTAAAAAATATCCTAAATTAATTTATGCGTCAGCTTCAGGTTTTGGTCAAACAGGTCCGCTTAAAGAATTGCCCGCATATGACATGGTTGTTCAAGGTATGGGTGGATTAATGAGTGTTACTGGACATCCAAATTCAGAACCAACAAGAGTTGGAACGTCTATCGGGGATATTACAGCTGGTTTATTTACTGCAATTGGTATCAATGCAGCTTTGTATGATAGGCAAAAAAACAGGTAAAGGTGCTTTCATTGATGTATCAATGCTAGATTGTCAAATAGCAATTTTAGAAAATGCTATTGCTAGATATCTTTCAAAAAACGAAATCCCTGAACCAATGGGTTCGAGACATCCATCCATTGCTCCTTTTGAAGCTTTTAAAACAAAGGACAGTTTTTTGATTATTGCAGCTGGTAACGACAAATTATTTAAAAGCTTATGCGAAGTTCTTGAAATACCGAATATTGCAAATGATGAAATGTATAAAACAAACTCTTTAAGATCACAAAATATAGATAAACTTAAATTAATTATTGAGGATAAACTTCAGCATAAAAATACAGATGAATGGATTAAAGTTATGGAAAATTTAAAAATACCATGCGGTCCAATTTTTAATATTAAACAAGCTGTAGAAAATCCACAAATTAAAGAGAGAAATATGATTGTAAAATCTTTTCATAAGAAAATTGGAGAGTTTAAATCTGCAGGAAACCCTATAAAAATGTCTACTTACAAAGATGAAAAAACAAGGGGAGATATTCCAGATCTTGATGAACACCGAGATAAAATACTTAAAGAATTTAGTTAACTAATATATAAGCTATGAAATTATGATAGATAAAAGAAAATTTTATATTAACGGTCAATGGGTTTCACCAAGTAAACCAAATGATTATGAGGTAATTAATCCTTCAACAGAAGAAGCATTTGCAACTATATCATTAGGATCAACGGAAGATACTAATGCTGCAGTCTCGGCTGCCAAAAAAGCTTTGGTTAGCTGGAGCGAAAGTTCAAAAGATGAAAGATTAAATTTATTAGAAAAATTACTATCTATTTATAAAAAAAGATATGGAGAGATGGCTGATGCTATATCTATGGAAATGGGAGCTCCAATGGATTGGGCAACAGACGTTCAAACATCAAGCGGACAATCTCATCTAGAAGATTTTATAAAAAGACTCAAAGAATTTAAGTTTGATGAGCAATTTGAACCAAACTCTAATAATCAAATATGTTATGAGCCAATTGGAGTTTGTGGATTAATTACTCCATGGAACTGGCCAATAAATCAGATAGCTTTAAAAGTTGTTCCAGCCTTTGCAACAGGTTGTACAATGATTCATAAACCATCGGAGATAGCTCCAATGTCAGCAATGTTGTTTGCGGAAATGATTGATGAAGCAGGCTTTCCAGCTGGTGTATTTAATCTTGTTAATGGGGATGGCGCTGGTGTTGGAACGGATATTTCATCTCATCCTGATATTGATTTAGTATCTTTCACAGGATCAACAAGAGCAGGTAAATTAATTTTAAAAAATGGAGCTGATACAATCAAAAGAGTTTGCCTGGAATTAGGTGGAAAAGGTGGAAATATTGTTTTTGCAGACTCCTACCCTAACGCTGTACGAGATGGTATCAGAAACGTAATGAGTAATTCAGGTCAGTCATGTGATGCACCGACAAGAATGCTCGTTGAAAAATCAATATATGAAAGAGCAGTTAAAGAGGCTGTTGAGGAAGCAAATTTGATAAAGGTAGACCATGCTTCAAAAAAAGGAGATCATATAGGTCCAGTTGTCTCTAAAATTCAATACAATAAAATAATAAGCCTTATTCAAAGTGGAATTGACGAAGGAGCAACCCTTGCAGCAGGTGGACCGGAATTACCTAACGGTATGAACAAAGGCTATTTTATTAAACCAACTATTTTTACTGATGTTACAAATGATATGCGTATTGCAAAAGAAGAAATATTTGGTCCAGTTTTATCTATAATACCTTTTGAGACAGAGGAAGAAGCAATTCAAATTGTAAATGAAACTGAGTATGGATTAGGTAACTATTTACAAACTGAGGATAAAGAAAAAGCAAAAAGAGTTGCCAAAAAACTTAAGGCTGGAACAATTTATGTAAATGGAAACGGTGCAGACCCTGGTGCTCCATTTGGAGGATATAGACAATCTGGAAATGGACGTGAAGGTGGTGTTTGGGGATTACATGAATTTTTAGAAGTTAAAGCTGTAACTGGTTGGCCAAAATAATATGATTGGTTATGTTATGGTTGGCACAAACAATTTAGATCAGTCCATTAAGTTTTATGATGAATTGTTGGAAGTTTTAGATTTAGAAAGAACTGAAAAAGATGAAGTGTGCGCTGGATATTCTCAAAAAAATAGCAACGGAAAAGTAGAATTTTACGTCACAAAACCTTTTAACAAAGAAAAAGCAACAGTAGGTAATGGATGTCAAATTTCATTTCAAACAAGCTCAAGAGAATTGGTTGATAAGTTTCATGATGTTGGGATTAAGTTGGGAGGTGCTAGCGAAGGATCTGGTGGTGAGAGACCTGAAGGCTCTGGAGTTTACTATTCTTACATTCGTGACTTAGATGGAAATAAAATCTGCGCTTTTACAAATAATCAATAATAAATGTCATACAATCTTGTAGAGAAAAAATTAAAAGCTAATGGTGTAGTTATTTTAGATGGTGGAAATGGAGTAGAGTTAGAAAGTTCAGGCGCAAAAATGGATAAAGATCTGTGGGCTGGAAAATGTGCAATAGATGACCCAGATCAAATGCTTCGAGTACATGAAAACTATATTAATGCTGGTGCAGATATCATTACTTCAAATACCTACGCTATTACACCGATATCAATGAAAGAGTACGGATATAATCAATTTACAAAAGCTTGGAATGAAGAAAGTGTAAAATTAGCTTTAAAGGCTGCTAACCATTCAAAAAGGGAAATAGCTGTTGCAGGATCAGTTTCAACTTCAGGCAGTTGGGATAAACTATCAGAAGAGGATATTAAACCTGGTTTTAATGAACATTTAAAAATTTTAAAAGAAGCAGGTGTAGACCTAATTATTTTAGAAGCCATGACGTCAAAAGATAGAACTGTTGAAAATATTATTGAGTGCTCAAAAAATATTAAATTACCTATCTGGCTATCTATTTCTTGTGCAATAAATGAAGACGAGAATATATTAATGCACGGCTATCAAGAAAGTATAACTAATTCAAAAGCAAAATTTTACGATACTTTGGAAAATTCTCTATCTAAATTTAGTAAAATGCATGAAGGACCAATTTTAGTGGCACATTCAGATATCAAAGTTACAGGTGAAGCGGTTAAAATTTTAAAAAAGGTTCACAAAGGAATTGTAGGTGCATATCCAAATAATGGTTACTTTGAAAAACCTCATTGGAAATTAATTAATGATATATCCCCGTCTAAATATTTAGAGGAAGCGAAAAATTGGATATCTAATGGAGCTCAGATTATAGGTGGATGTTGTGGAGTTGGTCCCGATAAAATAAGTGCAATCTCAGTTTTAAAATAAAATTTAAGAAATGACAAAAGATAAAAAAATAATTAGTGAATTAAATCCTACGCTTAAAATTATAAGAGACAATAAGCCAAAATGGTATTTGCCAGAAACAAGAAGAGAGGGTTACCGAAATTTACATAAAATCAACAGATATGGTCTACTTCTAAGATCTGATCATGTATTTAAATTAAACCAAAAATATAATGACAAGATAGAAAAAATTCCATCGGTAAATAAAATGATAAATCATAAATATTTTTGCTCATTGTTGGTAGGCAAAGATCAAGACATTTTATATGAAAAATATGCAGATGATTTTAACGAAAATACCCCACAAACAATAATGTCAATCACAAAAATGTTTATTAATTTATTTATTGGAGAACTTGTTGAAAAAAAAATTATTGAATTAAATAAAAAAGTTTCAGAATATTTACCTAATATTGGCTCTGGGTATGCATCTGCAACGATTCAAGATGTTTTAGATATGAATATTCAAAATGCTTATAGCGAAGATTATACAGATCCATACACCTCTTCATTTTTACATGAACCAGTTTGTGGTTGGAGACTACCCGATGATTTAAATTATAAAGTAAGCCAGGAAGAATTTTTAAATTCAATTGAATCTTTGAAAGATCAAGATTTAAAAAATACTTCAGATTTATCTCACTACAAATCAGCAAATACAGATGTAATAGGTTTATTAGTTGAAAAAGTAAGCGGGAAAAAACTTAAAGAATGGTTACTGGAGGCTGTAGAAGCAGCAGGTTTTGAAGATGCGATGTATATGGGGACAGATAGATTTAGTATGCCTTGGATTTCGGGAGGTGGATGTTTAATCTCTAGAGATTTTTTGAGATATGGTCTTCTTTTTTCAAGAAAAGGGCATGGGGTATTAAATAGAAAAATCGGTTCTGAATTTTTCTTAGATGAAACATTGAAAAATAAAGGAACGAAATATATGGAATTATCAAAAAATAAATTTTTAGAGTACTCAAATTCAACTATGAAATGTGGTAATTGGATTGGCCATTCAGGTCTTGGAGGTCAATTTTTGGCAATAAATTTAAATAATGGTGTTGTTGCAAGTTATTTCTCTGTAATTGAAACAGATTCTGGAACTGATGAAAATTATAAGAAAGATATGATTAATATGATGGACGAAATAGTTAATAATAATTTTTAATTATTAATTTTTGTTTATTTTTTCTGAAATTAATATTTTTCTTTGCATTTCTCTTAAAACAGGTTTTTCTATAAGTTTGCCATCTATTACAACCAAACCTGTATTTGATTCGTTAAATTGATCTACAATTCTTTTTGCATGACTAATTTCTTCTCTTGAGGGAGTAAAAACCTCATTTAAAATTCCTATTTGTTTAGGGTGGATAGAACCTTTGCCAGTAAAACCAAGATTTTTTGCAAGCTCTGCCTCTTTTTTCATTCCATCCATATTTTCTAAATCTAAATATGGAACATCTATTACATCAACCCCAATACTTGCACCTGCATGAACTAATTTTGATCTTGCGTATACTAAATTTTCCCATTTATGCTCACATCTAAGTTCAGCTGCCATATCAACACCTCCAAAATACAATGCCACCGTTCTTTTGCTTGCATGGGCAATGTCATAAATACATTCTAAAGCCTCGTTCGTTTCCATTATTACATGAAGGTCTGTATCTAAATTACAATCTGTAAGCAGATCATCGATAAATTTTATTTCATCTGGTGTTTTTACTTTGGGAAGCATTATTGCACCGATGTTTATTTTACTTGAGGCAAAGGCCTCTAAATCTAATAATCCATGTTTTGTTCTTTGACAATTAACTCTTACAACCAATTCTACATCTTCTTTAATCTTGAGCGTTTTTAAAGCGTTAAGTGTATTATTTCTTGCATCATTCTTATCCTTAAGCGCTATACCATCTTCTAATTCTATACAAACCATGTCGGCCCCAGACTCGATTGCCTTTGGAAACATCTCTGGTTTTAAACCTGGTGTAAATATAAAGCTTCTTCGTACTCTAAGTTTATTTGAACTCATTTAAATTTATAATGGTATAATCTTGTTTATTAATATTTAAAGCTATCATAGTAACTAAATTGACTTCAATAAAAAAATTTAATTTTAAATTTTAAAAAATTTCGAAGTATTGATTAATTTACTCAGATATAGATTGTATAAGTCTTTTTAAATGCTTGTCGTTAACTCCACAACAGCCTCCAACAATTTGAATTTGATCATCTATTAATTCTAAAATTGAGTTTGAAAATTCTTCCTCTGTCATAGTTATTATTGCTTTATGTGTATTAGTGTCAAATTTATGTATTTCAGGATAAAACATGATTGGTCCTTTCCAATTATTCTTCAATATTCTTAAACCACCAATGCTATCTTGAAACCAAGTGTGCATAATTCCATAAACATCACCTCCTAAACTCGTAAGTGATTTTATTATATCTTCTAGTAAAATTATTTTATCTTCAGGTAAGTATTTAGGTTGGTCTTTATACTTATTCTCATCATAAATCAGTGATTTTTCTTTCTCTGCTCTAAAATTTCTTCCAATAACGGAATTATCAAATTTACTATCGCAACAACTCAATCCAACCCATACTGGTAAACCAGTTTCGAGAGCTGCACTTAATAAAATTTTAGAGTGGTCTACATCCAAAAGCATTTCTAGAACCAATAAATCTGCTCCAGATTCTTTTAAAATTTTTGCAGCTTCTTTGTAATTTTCTTCCTCTTTTTTAAAGATTGGTACAAATTCTGGGTTTGGAACAAACTCATTTTCCTTTAGAGGAAAAAAGTTTGATAGGCTACCCGCTACTGCAATTTTATTTTCTTTTCCAGTATTTGATATCGCTTTTCTAGAAAGCTTAACTGAGTCTGAGATAAATTTATGTACTTGATCACCTTTGTTTAAACTTTCCAAATTATGTCTATTTGTTGCAAAAGTATTAGCAGTAATTATATCACAGCCAGCATCAATAAAATTTTCATGAACTTTAATTACGATATCCGGTGATGTTAAAGTTGCTAACGCAGAAAACGCAGGGCTCATGTCGCCTCCAAGTTTTGCTATTTCAGAACCGTTTCCTCCATCTAAAAATATTTTATTTTTTGATTTTAGCTTTTCTTTGAAAAGCATTTACTATGATTCTTTTGGGGCTAACACTACTGCAAGAACACCCCCCAACACAATCATGGAACTACCAATAATTTCTCGCCATCCAAACGGTTCATCTGTTAATATACCAGCAGACACAACTCCAACAACAATTTCACTCAAATATAGTATTGCACAAAGTCCAGCACCTAGAACTGATGGTGACCACATTATTATTACGCCCGTAGGAATAAAATAAAATACTGAAATAAGAACCAAAAAAGTAAACATAGAGAGAAAAGCCTCTACAGGTGGTACAGGTCCTAGATAATCTTTTAAAATATATCCAGCGAAAATATTAAATATTGTTCCATAAAAGAAAAAAGAAAATATTACAGGAAATACTCCATCTGTTTTAGTAATTTCCAAACGTATAAGCCCACCACCAAAAAGAACACCTCCTAACAACGCCAACCAGTCTCCAGCATTTTGAGGTAGTGGTACAATATTTGATTTACTAAAAACAATCCATAAGCCTCCAAGAGCAAGACCCAATGTTAAAACTCTTTCTAAGCCAGGTCTTTTCTTTAAAAAAATTATTTCAAAAATTGTTGTCCAAACTGGTATCATGTAAAACATGATTAATGCACGTACAACATCTGTTAATAAAAAACTTAAGGCATAACATATAAAACCACTTCCTGTTAAAAAACCAACAAATGGTATTTCTAATCCTGACGAACGACCTTTAAATTTTCTCCATAAAGAAATTGGAGTTAGTAATAATATACCTATCATCATTTGAGAAATAGTTCCCCACCCACCAGTTAAGCCACCATTTTCTAAATATCTTTGAGGAAGCCAATAAACTCCCCATGATCCAGCTGCAATTGCTAACATAAAAGCTATCTTAAAATGATGTCGATGTCTTACCATTAGTTTAATTTTGGTTTGTGATTTGAATTATTGTAAATTTCCTCAAAGATTTTTGCAAACGCAAATAGTTTTAAGTCATCTTTATTTTTACCAATAATCTGCATTCCCATTGGTAAACCATTTTCATTAAAACCGACAGGTATAGTTATAGTCGGTAGCTCCAAGAGGCTTGATATAATAAAAACTTCTAGCCATCTATGATACGTATCGAGACTGGTATCGTTAATTTTACTTGGAAATTGAATACTTTTATCAAAAGGAAACAATTGAGCAGAAGGTAAAGCTAAAAAATCAAATTTATCAAAAATTTCATTAACTTGCTCAGTACAACTTTTTTTTTGTTCAAAAGCTAATTTTAAATTATCAGATTTAATATCTTTACCCTTGTTGTATTCCCAAATTGCTTGAAATGTCATGGAATCTATATCTTTAATACCCATACTTAATGTATCTTGATAAATACTTTTAGATCTAAAGGTAGTCCAGCTGTTCCATAAAGTATCAGTATCTAAGTTTGGCTTTAAATATTCAATCTCAAGATTATTTTTTTCTAAATCTTTTAATTTTTTTTCACATATATCTAAAATGGATTTTTCAATAATATATTTATCATTCATATTAGATAGCCAACCAATCTTTAAATTAGAAAATTCTTTTTCTGAAAACTTTATGTCTCTAAATGAACTATTTAAATCAAATGAAATATTATCTAATGGATGACTTCCAGTAATAGCATCAATTAAAAATGCCATATCATTTGGTGTTTTTGCAAAACATCCTGGTGTGGTTAAAATAGGTATATCAAAATTTTGATATGTTCGATCAGCAGCAATCAAACCAGGAGTTGGTCTATATCCATAAATATTTGCATATGCTGCTGGACCTCTACAAGATCCCATTTGATCAGTACCATCTGCAAATGGAAGTAATCCAGCTGCAACCGCTGAACTTGCCCCACCACTCGATCCTGCTGCAGACTTTTCAAAGTTATAAACATTAGATGTAGGTCCAAAAAGACGATTAGTAGTATGTCCACCAACACCTAATTCTGCAGTATTTGTTTTGCCAATTATGATTGCTCCATTATCTATTAGTTTGTCTACAAATAGTGAATTTTTCTTAGGGCTATTATTTTTTGATCCTTCATAACCATATGTAGTTTTTAAACCAACAACATCAGAAAGATCTTTGATCGCTATAGGCAAACCATTTAAAATTTTTTTGCTATTTTTTAAATTATCTTTATGTTCTGCTTCCTTAATTAATAATTCTCTATCTTTTTGTAAAACTATAGCATTAATATCTTTATTAAATTTTTCTATTCTTTCTAAGTAGTAAACTAAGACTTCTTTAATTGAGATTTGTCGGTTATTAATATTTTTTTGAATTTCTTCAACTGATAGATGATCAAGCATTAAAGCTTAACGAGCTTTTTTTATACTTTGTAAAACCATTTCTTTCATTTCTTCAAAAGAGACTTTCTTAGGGTTTTGGCCATACGCTTGATCTTTCATTGCTTTCTCTGCAATTCTTGCTGCACTGTCCTCAGGAACATTTAATTCACTTAAGCTTTTAGGGATTTTAACTCTATCTAACAAATCTTCCATATTTTTAATGAATGCATCAACTGAATGATCTTTATATTGCATTGCTTCAGACATTCTTTGAACTTTTTCCTCCATACCAGGTAAATTGAAACGTAAAACTACGGGTAAAACTATTGCATTAGTTAAACCATGATGCGTATTGTATTCAGCACCAACCACGTGAGATATAGAATGTACATTACCTAATCCTTTTAGAAATGATATTCCTGCTAAACAAGATCCAACATGCATTCCACCTCTTGCTAAAATACTATCTGGTTGTTCTACGGCAGTTACAAGTGATTTGGATATCAATGATAGACCCTCTAATGCTGCTCCATCACACATAGGATTAAATCCTGGAACGCAGTATCCTTCAATTCCATGAATTAATGCATCTACACCTGTCCATGCTGTTAGATTAGCGGGTAGTCCTATTGTTAATTCTGGATCAATTAATGCTAATGAAGGTCTAACATCTGGGTGCCACATGCAAAATTTCATTCCCTCTTTTAAATAAGTTACCATAGCTGTAATTTCTGTTTCTGCTCCTGTTCCTGCTGTTGTAGGAATAGTTATAATTTTTGGAAATGGGTTATCTTTACTTATTATTGGAGGAGTTAACTCAAACTCAAAATCTCTGAGTGGAACATTATTATTTGCTGTTAAACAAATTAATTTACCTCCATCCATAGCGCTTCCACCACCTATAGCTATAATTGCATCATGATTTCCGTCTTTAAATTTTTTGCAACCAACTGAAACTTCATCCTCTCTTGGATTAGGGGATATATCGAAAAATAAATCTGATTTTACATTAGAATTAGACAAATAACTTTGTAAATTCGAAATAAATGGCAACTTTGGACTTCCCTTGTCAGTTACTATCAAGGGATTTTTTATATTTAAGTTATTACAAATTGTTCCAATTTCTTTTAAACGTCCGGGTCCGTATGCAATATTGGTTGGGAAAGTCCAATCTTGATTTGATAAGATATCAGATTCATTTAGTTTAAAGTTACTCATTTTATTTGTAAGGTTTATACAATTTTTTAAAAGATTTTTACAATGAAATTATCATCTGAAAAAGTAGATGTGAAGAAAACCTATCTTGCTGTGACTACGATGCTCATGGCTATACTTTGTATAGATTTATACATGGTTGTGATAAAATTTCTTGGTGATGAATATTCTGTTATTCAACTAGCTGTTTTTAGAAATGCAGCGGGAATTATTCCTTTAATTCTTCTAATAATATTCACGAAAGAATATTTTTCAATTTTTCGAAAAATTGACAAAAAATTTTTAATTTTAAGTTTTTTTAGAGGTTTGGCATTTTTATCAATGAATATATTTGTATTTATTTCTGTAATAAATTTAGAGTTTGCAACAGCAATGACTTTGACATTTTCATCACCATTTTTCATTGTAATTTTATCTATATTTTTTTTGAAAGATAAAGTTGGTAAATATAGATGGTCTGCAATTTTTTTAGGTTTCTTTGGTGTTGTTCTAATTATGAAACCAACCAGTGAGATATTTAGTTTTTATTCAATATTTCCAATTATGACTGCATTTGCATGGGCGATCAGTGTTATAATACTTAAATTTATTCCCGAAGGTCATTCAACTGCAAAAATACAATTATACTCATTAATTTTTAACGTACTGGGTGGAATAGTATTATTTTTTATAACCAGCGGCCATGTTGAAATCAAAAATGTTCAAGACTTTTTTTTAATGACACTAACTGGTATTCTTGGTGGTACAGCTGCTATTTTATTTATTTATTCTTATAGATTAATCTCCGCAAGTAAAATGGCATCATTTGAATATTTAGGAATACCATCATCATTTGTATTGGGGTGGATATTTTTTAATGAGGCACCTTGGGCTCAACTTTTTCCTGGCGTTATTTTAATAATATTAGCTGGTATGATAATTATTTGGAGAGATAAGGTTAATGAGAAAAGTATAAAAGGTAATAAACAAATTAACTAGCAGATCTCATTGATTTCAACACAATAGAACGGTCAATTTCACCTAGCAAGTCTCCAGTTTCTGAACAAATAACGGGAAATTTTTTATCTGTATCAACAAGTTTTTCTATTAAAGTTTCAATTTTGGAATTGTCAGGAATGCAATCTGATTTAGATGAATAAAGTTTTTTAGTATCATCACAACAATCTTTTCTCATTACTTTTCCTGCACTTAAAACTTTATACTTTGGTACATCCTCACAAAAATCTTTTACATATTGATCCTTAGGATTTGCAACAATTTCTTCGGGTGTTCCTATTTGTGATACTTCTCCATCTTTCATTATTGCAATATGATCTGCCATTTTGATTGCCTCTAAAAAGTCGTGAGTAATAAACACCATAGTTTTTTTTACTTTTTCTTGAATACTTAATAGTTCGTCTTGCATTTCTCTTCTTATGAGTGGGTCAAGTGCAGAGAAAGGCTCGTCAAATATTAAAATTTCAGGATCTACAGCCAATGCTCTTGCTAAACCGACCCGTTGTTGCATCCCGCCTGATAATTCTCGAGGATAATTATTTTGCCATCCATCTAAACCCACCATTTTTAAAACTTCCATTGATTTTTCAATTCTCTCAATTTTTTTGCTTCCCCTTACTTCTAGACCGTAACCAATATTTTCTACAACTGTCCTATGTGGAAAAAGTC
Organism: uncultured Pelagibacteraceae bacterium; assembly: GCA_902576045.1. GTDB lineage: Bacteria > Pseudomonadota > Alphaproteobacteria > Pelagibacterales > Pelagibacteraceae > Pelagibacter. The sequence continues at coordinate 39,549 of CACGTU010000002.1, forward strand.
CAAAATGTTGAAAAACCATACTCATTTTATTTCTTCTCAAATCTAGAAGCTCTCTATTACTCATCTTTGTTACATCTACATCATCCATTTTGACTGTTCCTGAAGTTGGTTCTATTAGTCTTGAAATGCATCTTACTAATGTTGATTTTCCGCTTCCTGACAAACCCATTACAACAAAAGTTTCACCTTTTTGAATTGAAAAACTTACATCTTTAACGGCAACTACATGTCCAGTTTTCTCTTGTACTTCTTTAATTGATAATTTCGGATCCAGTTCCTTCATTACTCTTTTTTCATCAGGCCCAAAAAGTTTCCAAATATTTGAACAAGTTATTTTTGAAGAACCACTCATAATTTCTTTATATTAAGATCAAAATAGACAATATTTTCCTTTAAATGTAAAATAATATATTTTAACTTATAAATACAATGGATGTAGTCCAAAAAACAATAGAAAATAAAAATAATACAAAAAGTATTATAAAATATTCATTGGTATTATTAGTTTTTTTTGGAGCCTTATTTCTTTCAAGTCAAAATGACGGACCATCAAAATTTCCTAAAGTTGTAACTGATGAATTTACTTTTACAGCATGGGTAAATGAAGGAGAAGATTATCTAAAGAAAAATTACAGATGGATTACAAAAATTTTAGCAAATTACATTAAAGCTGGTTATTATTTTTTAGAAGATTTTTTGCTTGAGTCACCTTGGGTTTTAGTCGCCGCAATTTTAACTCTTCCTTGTTTTATAGCTGGTGGGCTAAGATTAGGCTTGTTTTCATGCTTTGTAATTTATTTTTGGGGAGCTGTTGGAATGTGGGAAGCATCTCTACAAACACTTGCTTTGATGGGATTATCAGTTTTCTTATGTGTATTTTTTGGAGTATTACTTGGAATAGCGTGCTCTCAGAGTGATAGATTTGAAAATTTTATGAAACCTGTTTTGGACACAATGCAGGTTATGCCCGCTTTTGTTTATTTATTTCCTGCATTATTTTTTTTCGGTATTGGAGGGGCACCTGCAATATTGGCTACAATGATTTATTCAATGCCACCAATAATTCGATTAACCAACACTGGTATTCGACAAGTTTCAAAAGAAACTGTAGAGTCTGCAACTTCGTTTGGTTCAAGTAAATTGCAATTATTATTAAAAATTAAAATTCCTATGTCACTGCCAAGTATTATGATGGGCATCAATCAAGTTATTATGATGGCGTTAGCTCTTGTTGTATTAGCATGTTTTATTGGTGCAGAAGGGATTGGTGGACAAGTATGGCAAGCAATAAGAAGACTTGATGTCGGATGGGCAATGGAAGGTGGTCTTTGTATTTTATTCATGGCAATAATGTTTGATAGATTTAGTAAAGCTTGCAGTAATAAAGAAGATAAACTTCCATCAAATGTAAAAAAATTTCATTTACTTCCTCAAAATTTAGAAAAATATAAAATTGCAAGAATTTTGGAAATGCCTTTAGATATTACGAGCAAAATTTTAGACTTTATATGTATTAAATTTACAAATTTTATTGCATCTTTCACAAGTATTTTAATTTCTATTTTCAATAAAAATACTGCAAATGATATCGGCGAATTTATAAGTGGAAGATTTTATTTGATTCCATCATTGATAGCTTTATTTATTATTTCATTCATAGACTCGAATTTATATGAAATAGGAACTTTTCCTAAAGAGTGGAAGTTATCAATAAGACAACCGATTTCTAATGCTGTAGAGTCTTTGACAGTTGATCCAGGCTTTATTGCATTTTCTAAAGGATTAAGAGGATTTGTTTATCTAAATTTGTTAAGGCCTTTAGATATTTTTTTAACTCATACGCCATGGTGGTATACATTAGCAGTTTTTGCAAGTATCGGATATTTTACAGTTGGATTAAGATTTGCAATTATTACAATAATACTTCTATTGTTTATTGGAGCTTGTGGAATATGGCCCCAATCGATGATTACGTTATCCTCGGTTTTAGTCTCAGTATTGTTATGTTTTATAATAGGAGTGCCTCTTGGTATAATAGCCTCTTACAGCGAAAGATTTAAAAATATTCAAGATGTTGTGCTAGATGCTATGCAAACTCTTCCATATTTTTGTTATTTAATTCCAGTTTTAATGTTTTTTGGAGGTGGAATAGTTTCTGCAGTTCTGGCTACAGTAATATATTCTATACCTCCTATAATAAGATTAACCGCGCTAGGATTAACTCAAGTATCTGGTACCTATTCAGAAGTTTCTAGATCTTTTGGTGGATCACTTTTGCAAACTCTTAATAAGGTAAAATTTCCTTTAGCTATACCAAGTTTAGTAATAGGTTTTAATCAAACTGTAATTATGGCGTTTGCAATGCAAATTGTTACTCCACTTATAGGTGGAAAAGGACTAGGTCTAGAGGTTTTTAATGGATTAGCTAGATCTGATACTGGAAGAGGATTGGCAGCAGGTGTTGGGATAGTCCTTCTAGCAATTATAATCGATAGAATAAGCCTTGCTTGGACAAAAAAACAAAGAATAGCATTAGGTTTAGCCAAAAAATAAATGACCAAAAATAAAGGTCTGCCTTTAACAAGTAACCATTGGGGTACTTATAGAGCTAAAGTTAAAAATGGTAAGGTTGAGGAACTTGTTGGATGGGAACATGATAAAGACCCATCACCTATTGCACAAGGAATTGTTGATGTTCTAGACGGACCAACACGTATCGATAAGCCAATGGTTAGAAAAAGTTGGCTAGAAAAAGGTCCAGGGGCAAACAATAATTTAAGAGGCGTTGAACCATTTATTGCAGTCACTTGGGATAAAGCAGAGGAACTTGTAGCAAACGAAATTAATAGAGTAAAAGAGAAACATGGGAACTCCTCTATATTTGGCGGTTCATATGGATGGGCCAGTGCAGGAAGATTTCATCATGCCCAAAGCCAATTACACAGATTTTTAAATTGTGTTGGTGGATATACTAGATCAAAATTTACATACAGTTTTGCTGCTGCAGAGGCGATGGTCCCTCATATTCTTGGGAGTTATCGTGCTTATCTTGATACATGCACTAGTTGGGAGTCTATAAAAAAAAATACTGAAGTTTTTCTCTGTTTTGGTGGAATACCAATTAAAAATGGTCAAATTTCTCAAGGTGGGACGGGTCATCATTATCAAAAGGAAAATTTAATTGAATCTGCAAATTCAGGAATAGAGTTTATAAATGTTAGTCCACTTAAATCAGATTTAATTAATGAGGTTAGTGGTGAATGGATTGCAGCAAGACCTAACACAGACACTGCCTTAATGTTAGGGATGGCTCACACAATTTATTCTGAAGGACATAGTGATACTAATTTCTTAAATAAATATACAGAGGGCTTTGATAAATTTTTACCTTACCTTTTGGGAAAAAATGATGGCGTAGTAAAGAATGCTGAATGGGCTTCAAATATTTGTGAAATTTCAGCATCTAAAATTAAAGAACTAGCTATAAAAATTGTAAAAAAAAGAAGTATGATATCTATTAGTTGGTCCTTAACAAGACAAGATCATGGTGAACAACCGTTTTGGATGGCAATTATGCTTGCTTCTATGATAGGTCAAATTGGATTACCAGGAGGTGGGTTTGGTTTTGGTTATAGTGCTACCAATTTTATAGGTGGTCAATTTAAAGTTTTACCTGGAGCAGCATTTCCACAATCTGAAAATAAAATAGAGAATTTTATACCAGTTGCACGAATTAGTGATCTTTTACTGAACCCAGGAAAAAAATTTGACTTTAATGGAAATTCATATGTCTATCCAGATACTAAAATAGTTTATTGGGCTGGTGGAAATCCTTTTCATCATCACCAGGACTTAAATAGACTAATAAAAGCTTGGGAAAAACCAGATACAATAATTTCAAATGAATGGTGCTGGAATACGCTTGCGAAAAGATCTGATATCGTTTTGCCTTGCACTACTCCTCTTGAGAGAACAGACATAATGATGACGCCCAGGGATCCATTTGTAGTATCTATGGATAAAATAATAGAACCTTATGGACAATCTAAAAATGATTTTGAAATTTTTGCAAATATTGCAAAAAAAATGGGTATTGAGGAAAAATTTACTGAGGGAAAAAGTCAAGATGAGTGGCAAGAATGGATTTATAAACAAACATTTGATAGAGCAGCGGCTGCAAATATTGAGATACCTAAATATGAAAAGTTCAGAGAGCAAAAATGGTTTAAAATTAGCGATCCAACAGAACCAATAATAATGTTGAAAGATTTTAGAGAAGATCCTAAAAAAAATCCACTTAATACACCAAGTGGTAAAATAGAAATTTTCTCGAAGACCGTGGCCGACTTTAATTATGATGATTGTCCAGGACACCCAGTATGGTTTGAACCTTGTGAATGGTTGGGCAAAGTAAATAAAAAATATCCGCTTCACTTAATATCAAATCAACCGAAAAATAAACTACACAGCCAAATGGATCACGGAAAATATAGTAAGTCATTTAAAATAAATGAGAGAGAGCCGCTTGAAATTAATACTATAGATGCAAAAAAACGTAATTTAAAAAATGGAGATGTAGTTAAAATGTTTAATGATAGAGGATCTTGTTTAGCTGGTATAAAAATCACAGATGATGTAATGCAAGGAGTAGTACAAATGAGTACTGGTGCTTGGTATGATCCAGAAAATCCTACTCAAGATGGAAGTATGTGTAAACATGGTAATCCAAATGTATTAACACCCGACAAAGGCACATCTAAACTTGGACAAGGTCCAATTGCACATTCTTGTCTTATTGAGATCGAAAAATATAATGATACGCTTCCAGAATTAACTGCATTTGATCCACCAACAATTTTAAGATCTAAAGCAAAAACAAATTAGAGAGATTAAATTGGGAAATCTACAAGAAGAATCTGATCTTAACAAAACCATTAAAATTAGTGCAAGAAGATTTGAAGAGTCTCCTTACATTGAAAGAACCAATAGTCCTAAAATGGTCCGTGGCGTTTATGCAGGAAGATATTTTCCAATATCAATAGGTGAAGATCCAATCGAAAAATATTGGCTACTAAGACAGAAAGCATTAATTTTTGATGTTCCAGAAAAGCCAGTGGAAATTTCAGGTAAGGATGCAATTCCCTTTTTAGAAAAAATATTAACAAGAAAAATTTCATCAATAAAAGAAGGTAGAGGTTATTATTCATTAGCGTGCACTCCCCAAGGTGGGATTTTTATGGATGGAGTAATTTTTAAATTTAATGATAATAAATTTTGGTATGTACAAGCTGACGGTCCGTTTGAAGATTGGTTATTAGCCCATAGTGAAAATTTTGATGTAAAAATATCAGATCCGAAGTCAAGGGTTCTACAAATTCAAGGTCCTGCTTCAATTGATATTATGAAAGCTGCATCAAAAGGAAATATAGATGAAAGCATGCCATATTTTAGATCAGGTTTTTTTAAACTTGGTGGACAAGATTTATATGTTTCAAGAACTGGTTTCACAAACGAGCTTGGTTTTGAAATTTATTCTGATGGGTATAAGACAGACCACTTAGCTCTTTGGGATCACCTTATGGAATGTGGAAAGCCTTTTGGGATGGAATTATCATCCTCTCGTGCAATGACTATAAGAAGAATTGAAGGAGGAATATTTGGGAATTTAACTGATATTGATACAACTATGACACCCTTTGAGGCTGGTTTAGAATTTTTTGTAAATATGGATAAAGGTGATTTTATTGGAAGGGAAGCGTTATCAAAAAAAAATAAAGGAACATGTTTGTTTGGTGTTACTTGTGAAACTGATACACCAACTTCTGGAAGTAAAGTTATAGAAGGTGATAATGTTGTTGGACATATAACTGCGGGTGTACCCTCACCTACATTAAAACTTGGAATCGGATATGTGAGATTTTATGAACCGAAAGAATGGCCTGGAAAAAAGTTAAAGTTAGAATTACCTAATGGCACAATCCATGACTGTAATGTTGTTAAATTACCATTTTTTGATCATGAAAAAAAAATTGTTAAAGGAATAGACCGTACAATCCCAAATAAACCATAAAATGGTCAATAGACCGCATTTTTAATCTATAAATGTATTGGGTATTGAATTTATATACAGTTTACATTCACTTAAATTTTGAGCTAGAATAAACTTTTAAATTTAAAAAAGAGGATAAAACATATGAAGTTATCAAAAACAATATCAGCACTATTTTTATCTTTAGTGCTTATGGTAGGTAGTTTTGGAACAGCAAATGCTGCTAAAAGACTACATGCTGCTATTGCTGACTGGACAGGTGGAATAATTACTTGTGAAGTGGCTGTAGCAATTCTCGAAAGAGAAATGGGTTATAAAATTAAACAAACAGTATTTCCTTCAGGAACTGGTCTATGGGAAGCTATTGCAGCTGGTGAGCTAGATTTTGCTTGTGAGAGCTGGCCAAGTTATGCTGAAGCAGATGATGTAATGTTTAATGAAGATTTAATTTATGATGGCAAAGTAGTAAAATCTTACAAAGGCGATGGAACAGTTGACCTTTTAGGAACTACTGGAATTATAGGTATGTCAGATTACTGGATACCAAAATATGCTGCAGATGAATTAGGTATCAAAACTTGGAGAGACCTAAACAAACATAAAGCTAAATTTGCAACTATTGAGACAGGTGGTAAAGGAAGACTAATTGGTTGTCCAGTAGCTGGTTGGAACTGTCATGATCAAAAAAGACTAGATCTTTTAGGAATTGATTTCCAAGCAGATGAGCTAGGTACAGAAGCTGCTGCAATTGCAGAAGCTAAGGCTGCTTACATGAGAAAAGAACCATTCTTATTATACCTATGGTCACCACATTGGTTTTTTGGAGAGTTTGACATGGTAGGTGTTCAACTTCCTGAGTACGCAACTTGTGAAGGTGATACATTTACCGAAGCAAACAACTGGAAGACTTGTGGTACAAAAGGATGGCCTGCAACTGGATGGGACAAAGACTATACCATGAACTATGGAAATCCTGCTACTTTTGCTAAGGCGGAACATGCTGATGCAAAAGCTTTTTTTGAAAGAATGAGATTAGAAAATATTGACCAAGCTAAAATGTTAGTAGAAGTTGATATCAAAAAAAGAGATGTTAAAGAAGTTGTTAACGAGTGGTTAGACAACAATCCTGATAAATGGAAAAGTTGGTTACCAAAATAGTTATTTATTAATTATTTAAATTAAAGGGCTTTGATTAATTTCAAGGCCCTTTTTTTTTATTCTTGATTATTTGGGTCTTGCTCGTTTGCTAGAGTTTCTTCTTCTTGCATTTCTTCTAAAGAAGCATCACCACTTTCTTCATTCGTATCGATAGGATCTGAAATTGGTGTTTCAGTTGAATTTTGTAATTCTTCTAAATCATCTTTAGATACTTGAATTTTTTCTGGAATTTTTCTAGCTCTCTTAGAAGGCAATATTGGAACACCACTTTTAGATATTTCGCCTTTATATAAATTTTCAAAATCATCACCTATATCTTCATCTTCTTCTCCAGTATCATCAATTTGTTCTACATGTTTTCTTAATTTATAAACTGCAGCTTCGGTTAAATCTGGAACTTTGATTGTTTCTTCGGCAATTTCTCTTAAGGCGATAACAGTATTCTTGTCATTGTCTCTTTCTAAAGTAGGTTCTATCCCAGAATTTAGTTGAGTAGCTCTCTCTTTTGCTACTAACACTAACTCATACGGACTTTCTACTTTATCAATACAATCTTCTACTGTTACTCTTGCCATGGCCGGTTATTTATACCTGGGTCTATAAAAAATCAAGCTATTTTTAGATATATTCTGGATTGAGTTTTTTTCTTACAAAAAAAAGCAAAACTATTGATGAAAATATATAGATTGAGGAAACAATTGCAATTTTCTCAATCGTAAAACCTAAATCAATTAATACACCAAATAATGCTGTTCCAAATGCTGTTGAAAAAACCATCAATGCTGTGGTTAAGGCCTTTATAGAGCCAATGTGTTTTACACCATATAATTCAGCCCATGTGGATGAACCTAAAACGTTAGCTAATCCATTTGAAATACCAATTAAACCTAAAAATACAAATGCAGTAAATGGAACATCAAAAAAAATAATAACAAATGTTGAAAGTAGCAGAGGTATATTCATAAAAATTAATAATTTTCTGCTAGTAAACTTATCAATTAGGATGCCTGATATTAATAATGTAATTACTGACAGTAATGAATAAACCATAAATGATTGTGCAATAACGTATTCTCCCCATTCCTTGGAAGATGTAATAAATGATTGATAAACAAAAACACCAGTGGCAATCCATGGCATAGCAAGTAAATTTGCACTTATAATATAAAATCTATAATCCTTAATAACTTCAATTCTTGCCCATTGTTTAATGTCTTTATTTTTAACTTCGTTATTTTCAGCATTTTCTCTTGAGTCTAAATTAAGTTCTTTAATTAAAAAGTAAGCTGCAATTGGAAGAAAAACTAAAACCAATAATGAAATAAATATCCAAATTTTTTGCCAGTTATATATGGTTAAAAGATAGATTATTGTTACAGGTAAAATAAATTCAGCAACTGATAAACCAAACCATCCTATGCTTAAAGCTTTACCTCTAGATTTAGTAAAAAATCTTGAGATTGTTGTTGATGCCGTATGTGACATCATTCCTTGACCTGAAAATCGCATTAAAAATATAGCAATGAATAAAAATACAATTGATGAAATTTTTGAAAAGAAAAAACATGAAAACGATAGAAGAACTGTTACATAAAGTGCAAATCTTAATACATTAATATCGTCAATTTTTTTTCCTACCCAAATGAATAAAAAACTACTTAATAATGTTGCGGTTGCATAAATTGATCCAAATTGTCCGTGGGAAATATTTAGAGCATCTCTTACACTCGGATTAAATAAACCAATAAAAAAACTCTGTCCAAAACTTGAAAAAAATGTAAAAATAAATCCGAATATAATTACTTTTAAACTTAAGCTTTTAAACATAGAAAATTATGTCGTGTAATGTTGCTTTTATTGGTCTGGGTGTCATGGGTTATCCGATGGCAGGTTATATATCAAAAGGTGGTCATAATGTAACTGTTTTTAATAGAACAAAATCAAAAGCAGAAAAATGGATTAAAGATTACAAAGGTAAAATGGCTGAAACTCCAGCAGAAGCAGCAAAGGATGCAGAATTTATTTTTACCTGTGTTGGAAATGACAATGATTTAAGAGAAGTGACCTTTGGTGACAATGGTGTTTTTAAAACTATAAAAGAAGGATCTGTTTATATTGATAACACAACTGCCTCTGCAACAATTGCAAGAGAAATTTATGATTATGCTAAAAAAAATAATTTTGGTGCATTAGATGCACCTGTTTCAGGAGGTCAGGCTGGTGCAGAGAATGGTGCACTCACTGTTATGATTGGTGGTGATCAATCTGATTTTGAAAAAGCTGAAGACAAAATTGATTGTTACAGTAAAAAAATGAAGTTACTTGGAAAAGCTGGATCTGGTCAACTTGCTAAGATGGTTAATCAAATTTGTATAGCAGGTTTAGTTCAAGGATTGTCTGAAGGTATAAATTTTGGAATGAAAGCTGGTTTAAATATGGAAGATGTAATTGAAGTTATTTCAAAAGGAGCAGCTCAATCGTGGCAAATGGAGAATAGATATAAAACTATGATTGATGATAAATTTGACTTTGGTTTTGCTGTTGATTGGATGAGAAAAGATTTAAAAATTGCAATGGAAGAAGCTAAAAATAATGGTTCTTTATTACCTGTTACAGAGCTAGTAGATAAATATTATGGCGATGTTCAAGAAATGGGTGGAAATCGTTGGGATACTTCTAGCTTAATAAAAAGATTTAGAAAATAAAGTATGCAACCAGCATACTATGAAGACTTAGCAGAAATACAAAATAAGTACTGGTCTATGCTTGAAGATGCAGTAACCAATAGAGGTTCACCTTTTAGAATTCCAGTTTTTATGTGCTCACATAAAGACGATATTGAGGGAAGAATAGTTGTTTTAAGGAAGTCTGACAGAGAAAACAATTTATTGCAATTTCATACTGATTTAAGGTCTCCAAAAGTAAATATACTTAAAAACAATAATAAAGCTTCGTTACTTTTCTATGATAAAGAAGAAAAAATACAATTAAGAGTAAAAGTTGAATGTGAAATAAATAATCAAAATTCAGTGACAGAGGCATCTTGGAAGAAAACTCAACACATTAGTAGAAGATGTTATTTAACTGATAGTCCTCCTGGAACTGTATCCGAAAAACCTACTTCAGGAATGATTTCTAAGTTAGAAGATTTTGATTATACAATGGAACAAAGTGAAGATGGTTATAAAAATTTTACTGTTATCAAATGTTATATAAAATCAATAGAATGGCTATATCTTGCAGCAAAAGGTCATAGAAGAGCTAAATTTGATTTCAAAACAAATAAAAATTCTTGGTTAGTTCCTTAAAAAATCGATTTAGAATATCTCTTCCAATTATCCTGATATCTTTCTGCGTTTTTTGTAATTAATTTTGCTTCCTCTGGTGATACTTGTCTTACGACTTTTCCAGGTGATCCCATTACTAAAGAGTTGTCTGGAATTTCTTTATTTTCAGTTATCAGAGCTTTGGATCCTATGATGCAGTTTTTTCCAATTTTTGCATTGTTAAGAACAACAGCGCCGATTCCAATTAAACTATTATCATCTATCGTACATCCATGAAGCATAACCAAATGTCCAATAGTTACATTTTTTCCAATTTTAAGTGGATAACCTGGGTCAGTATGTAAAACACTTCCGTCTTGAACATTAGATCCCTCTCCTATCAAGATATTTTCTATATCTCCTCTTAAAGTTGCATTGAACCATACACTGCTATTTTTTTCTAAAGTAACATCTCCAATGACCACTGCATTAGGTGCAACCCAATTTTCGCCAGAGTTTTTTGGTTTTTTATCTTCCAAATCGTAAAACATAATTTATATAATATTATATGTCTCTTACAAAAACTCCAATATGTGATTTTGGGAAAAAAGCTGACGACTTTCGTCTAAAATCAACTGAAAACAAAATTGTTTCTTTAAATGAAATAAAAGGTGAAAAAGGAACTCTCATTATGTTTATTTGTAATCATTGTCCGTATGTAAAGGCAATAATCAAAGATATTGCTGAAGATTGCAAAAAACTTGAAAATTTTGGAATTAAATCTGTTGCAATATGTTCCAATGATCAAATCAATTATCCAGAGGATTCATTTGAAAATATGATCATATTTGGAAAAAAGCATAATTTTAGTTTTCCATATTTAATCGATGATACGCAAAATGTTGCAAAAAAATATGAAGCTGTGTGCACTCCTGATTTTTTTGGTTATAACGAAAATTTAGAACTTCAATACAGAGGAAGAATAAGAGAGTTAAAAGATCTCAAACCTGTAAGATCTGGGGAAAGTGATTTGTATATGGCAATGAAACAAATATCTGAAACAGGAAAAGGTCCCAAAGATCAAATACCTAGCATGGGTTGTAATATTAAGTGGTTGAATAATTAATGCATTTAATAATAACGAGAACTTTTCCACCTGATGTTGGTGGAATGCAAAATTTAATGTGGGGTTTAGCTAGATCTTTATCTAAATTTTTCCTGATAAAAGTTTTTGCAGATCATACTGATGGTTTTGAAAAATTTGACAATTCAGTTTCATTTTCAATTGAAAGAGTGAGTGGTGTTAAGTTATTTAGAAAATATAGGAAATCGTATTTAATAAATGAATATTTGAAACAAAATAATAATGTTCAATGTCTAATTGCAGATCACTGGAAGAGTTTGGAACTAATTCAAACCAATAAAAAAAAGATATGTTTAATACATTCTAAAGAAATTAATCATCCAAAAGGCTCAAGATTAAATACAAAAGTATTAAATGTATTAAATAATGTAGATCATGTGATAGCAAATTCTAATTTCACAAAAGATCTCGCTATCAGTCTTGGTGTTGAAGAACATAGAATTTTAGTAATTAATCCAGGTGTTGATCCTGTAAAGGAAATACCAAGCAAAGATTTAAAAAAAGCTGATGAAATATTTAAAGGTAAAAAACAAAGACTTATTACTGTTTCAAGATATGATAAACGAAAAAATCACGAAAAAGTAATAATGGCTATAAGAAATCTAAAAGAAGTTTATCCAGATATTGTCTACATATGTATAGGTTATGGTGATGAAGAAGAAAATTTAAAAAAACTTGTAATTGAGCTAAAATTGGAGGATCAAGTAAAATTTTTAAAAGATATTCCTAGTAATTTTAAAAATGCATTAATTTCAAAATCTAATGTATTTATAATGCCATCTATTATTTACAAAAAAATCAGTTGAGGGATTTGGTATAGCCTATGTAGAAGCAGCTCAGTATGGAATTCCCTCAATTGGAGGAAAAGATGGTGGTGCTTCAGATGCAATTATACATGAAAAAACTGGTTTAATATGTGATGGTAATAATTTGGATGATATTTATTCAAGTATAGATCAAATATTTAAAGAAAATAAATATTTTGAATATGGAAAAGCAGCTTATGAAAATTCTAAAAATTTTCATTGGGATAAGATTATTGAAAGCTATAAAAGAATCTTATAATCTTAAAGTATGATAGATAAATTTAATGGAATATTTTACCTAGTTGTATTCATTGTTCATTTTCTAGGTTACGCTTTTTACGCATATAGATGCATCTTTGCTACTCAATCTTTCTTAGATCAATACGCAATGGACAAAACTGGAGCTATCATGACTAGATTTTTTGGATCATTCTTTCTTGGATCAGTTTTAATGGCTATTTATATTATGTTTATAAGATCTGGAGGTGTTGAAAATACCTGGGGATTTTTTAATTTGATATTTGTACAAAATTTAATGGCGTTCTTAATTGGTATTTATGCAATTAAGATCAGTAAATTAGGTCACACAGATAAAACTTCAATTGAGGGTGTAATTGCACCTGGAGTATTAACTATTTTAAGTGCTATTCTCTGTTATGGTTTAGCAGATAAGATTTACACTTAATTTTTTAGGCTAACAACTCCAACATTCTTTCAAATACCTTATCTGCGGATAATTTATTTAAATCTTCAACTTGAATTGCTCTAAATTTTTCTCTTTCTATACTTACAAGTTTTGCAGATTTATGTGGACCAAATAATGCAAGTCCTCTAACACCTAAGTGGGCAGTTATATGAGCAGGGCCAGTATCATTTGCAATTACAAATGTACTATCTTTTATCAGTGATGCTAATTGAGAAATATTTAGAGATTTTCCATTATCCAAGATACATTCAGCGTTTGTATTCGAAGCTTCTTTTATTTCTTCTGGTCCAGGTGCAACAATTATCTTGTATTCGTCTTTAAATTCATTCTTAATTTTATTTGAGAGTTCATTATAGTATGGCCATCTTTTTATGGTTAAGTGTGGTGAACAAAATGGGAAAAGCAAAATATATTTATTCAAATTGTATTTATTTTTAAGATTTGTAATATCAGAACAGGCCCATGAAAAATCAGGGTAAAGAGTATGTTTTGAAATTAAATTACAGGTTCTAATTTGATGATCAAAACGATCTAAAACTGAAAGCTTATCAAATTCTTCTTTTGTTTTACCCTCTGGCAAAGTTGTTAAAGACGATGACCAAATATTTTTATTAGAATTTTTAAAAAGGATATTTTTATAGAAGGATGTTCTATTTGAATTTTGTAGATCATATATTTTTAAAAAATTATACTTTTTTAAACTTCTCATTAGTGAATATAGGTAAAAAAGATTAAATCTTGATAATCGCCTATCTAAAATAGGCTCTTTAATATACGGATTTTTTCTAAATAATTCTAAGTAAGGTTTTGTTGTCAAAATAAATATATCATCATCTTTATGATTTTCAGAAATATCTTGAATTACACCACTTGCTTGAGCTATATCGCCTAATGAACCGTGTTTAATAATTAATATATTAGACATATTTGTAACAACTTAACACAGTATAAAAAATTATGAATAAAATAGTAGTTGAGGTCTCTGTTGGTGAGCTTTTAGATAAAATTTCAATTTTAGAAATTAAAAAAGAAAAAATTAAGGATCCTGAAAAACTTAGGTTTATAAATAATGAACATGATGTACTCAAGGATCAATTTCTTAAAAATGTAAAATCTGATGAAAAACTTGATAGCTTATTTAAATTTCTTAAAGAAATTAATAATAAGCTTTGGGTAATTGAGGATGATAAGAGATTATGTGAAAAAAATTCAGATTTTGGCGATGAATTTATAAAACTATCAAGAGACGTTCATTTCTTAAATGATGAAAGAGCAAAAATAAAATTGGAAATAAACAATCATACAGGCTCAAAAATAAAAGAAATTAAAGAATATACAAGTTACTAATCTCTTAGTGAGCGATAAGTCATCAATCAAATATATAATTAGCTTATCTATTCCTATTTTTTTTGCAAATCTTGCAATTCCTCTTGTTGGTATTGTTGATACAGCGTTGATGGGAAATTCAGGTAATAAAAGTTTTTTAGCTGCAACAAGTGTAGCTACAAGTTTTTTTTCATTAATTTTTTGGAGTTTTGGTTTTTTAAGAATGGGAACAGTTGGGATTGTAAGTCAATCGCATGGAAAAGAAGATTATAAAAGTATTTTAAATTTAGTTTTTAGAAATTTATTTTTTGTAATTTTAATATCATTTTTTTTGATAATTTTTAAAAAACAGATTTTTAGTTTATGTCTATTATTTTTTGATTTATCTGAAGAAACTGAAAGAAATTTCGAGATTTATTTTAATATTAGAATTTATTCATCAATATTTGAATTAACTATTTATATTATAATTGGTTTATTTATAGGATTACAAAAAACCAAAATATCAAGTTTAGCAATTGGAAGTTTATCAATTTTAAATATTTTAATAAGTACAATATTGGTATTAGAATATGATCTAAATATTAAAGGTGTTGCGTATGGAACTCTATTAGCTACCTTTGCAACCTCCCTTGTATTTTTAACTTACAGTTTTCATTTCTTAAAAAGATACACGAAAATTAATTTAAATATTAAAGAAATTTTAAATATTTCTAAAATTAAAAGTTTAATTGAAATAAACTTAAATATATTTCTTAGAACAATTTTATTAACTTTTTCTTTCTTTTGGTTTACATACCTAAGTGGTAAAATTGGTGAAGAGTATATAGCTGCTAACACAATTTTAATTAACCTAATATTTCTCTCCGCATTTATCTTAGATTCATATGCTTTTTCAACAGAAGGTATAATTGGATTTTCAATTGGTAAAAAAAATAAAAAGTTATTTTCAAATACAGTCAAAAATTCATTTATATTAAGCTCATTTACTGGAGCATTAATTTCTTTAATTTATTTTTTTGTAAATAACACATTCATTAATTTTATGACTGATATAGAAAGTGTTAAAAATATAAGTTATCAGTTTTCAATTTGGCTGATTTTATTACCTTTTATATCCTCATTTTGTTATCAATTTGATGGCATCTTTATTGGTGCTTCACAAACTAAAGAGCTTAGAAATGCAATGTTTATTTCAGTGACATTGTATTTATTATCTTCTTATTTTTTAGTCCAAAATTTTGAAAATCTGGGTTTATGGATTTCTTTTACAATATTTTTATTTTTAAGAGCTCTTACTTTGGGATTTTATTTCAAACGTATATATTTAAAATTCTAAGTTTGAAAACCGTATTTTTTTTCAAGAAACTTTATTAAATTATGAACGCAAAAGGTCATAAATAAATATATACCTCCAGCAACTATAAATACCTCGATTGGTTTAAAAGTTGTTGAAATGATATATTTTGCAACACCTGTAAGATCCATCAATGTTACTGTACTTGCAAGCGATGTTCCTTTAAGCATTAATATTATTTCATTTCCATAAGCTGGTAATGATTGTTTAATCGCTATAGGTATTTGGATTTTATAAAAAATTACTTTGTTAGAAATACCAAGACTTTTTCCAGCTTCTATTAATCCTGGTTTAATAGTTTGAAAAGCTGATCTTAATATTTCTGATGTGTATGCACCTGTATTTAATGCAAAGGCAATTATTGCACACCAATAAGGCTCTTTAAGTATCATCCATAAGAAAGTAGACCTTAAGTATTCGATTTGTCCAAGGCCAAAATAAATAATAAATATTTGAACCAATAATGGTGTGCCTCTAAAAACGTAGGAGTATCCGTATGCAAATTTATTTACAATTGGATTTTTATTCATTCTTAAAATTGCAAAAAGTAAACCAATAAATAATCCAAAAAATAAGGATAATGACAAAAGCTTCAGAGTAATTACAGTTGCACTTAATAACTTAGGAAAGCTACCAAGCATCAATTCAAAATCCATTTAAAATCCCCTACTATATTTAACTTCTAATTTGTTTATTAGTTTCATACTTAAGTACGTTAATAATAAATATAGAACTGCTGCAAATGAGTAAAAAAACAAAGGATCTCTAGTTGATCCAGCAGCGATGTATGATTGTCTCATAATTTCAACTAAACCTGTTACTGAGATTAAAGAGGTATCTTTTAATGTAATTTGCCAAACATTGCTTAGATTTGGAATTGCAAGTCTTAACATCTGGGGAAGGATAATTTTATAAAACTGAATATGTTTTTTTATCCCCAAAACTTTTGAAGCCTCAAACTGACCTTTATCTATTGATTGTATGGCTCCTCTAAATACCTCTGTTGAATATGCACCTGAAATAATACCTATTGCAAATGAACCTGTAATAAATGCGTTAATTTCAATATATTCATAATAACCAAATATAGAAGCAACAAACATTATTGCTCCACTTCCACCAAAAAAGAAAAGATAAATTACCAATAATTCTGGAACACCTCTAATAACTGTAGTGTAAAAATTACCAATTAAATTTAGTGATTTGTGTTTTGATAATTTTAAAGGAGTAAAAATAAGTGCAAAGAAAAATCCGATTAACATAGCTGTTATTGAAACAGCTAAAGTCATTAAGGTTGCATAAAATAACTCATCACCCCAACCAGTTTTACCAAATGCTAGAAGTTCCATAGATTTTGGCGACTATATTATATAGTCGCCAAATCTGAAATATTTACATAGAAGCGTCGAAACCAAAGTGTTTAATAGCAAGTTTGCTAATAATTCCTTGTTTTCTTGCTTTATCAATTGCTTTGTTGAAATCTTTTAGAAGTTTAGCATCTCTTTTGCCGATAGCATCTTCTCCACCTTGTCTAATTCCAACACCTACTCCATTTCCAAATGCACCGCCTGAAAAAGTAGGTCCAACTAGAACAACTGGTTTACCAGATTTATCAGCATAATCAGTAAAAGCAACAGCAGCTGCTAATGCAGCATCACATCTTCCTGATGCTAGATCTAGATTAACTTCGTCTTGTGTTTTGTAAGTTCTTACATTTACACTTCCTACATCACCTGAATCTAAAAAGTTTTGGTGAATAGTAGCTGTTTGCACACAAACTGTTTTACCAGCTAATGCACCTGTAAGTGTTTTAAGAGCTTTTTTAACATCAGATCCACCTAAAGATAAATTTATACCCTCTGGCGTATCCATTCCTTCAAGATCAGATCCTTTCATTACTGCTAAAGAAGCAACTTCATCAGCATAACCTTGAGAAAAAGTAATTGTTTTTTGTCTTTCTGCAGTTATTGACATACCGGCCATGATCGCATCAAATTTTCTCATTAATAAAGCTGGAATCATTCCATCCCAATCCTGTTCGACGATTGTACACTCCGCTTTCATGATTTTGCATAGTTCATTTGCAAGCTCAACTTCAAAACCTATTAGGTTTCCAGAAGCATCTTTAGAATTCCAAGGAGGGTAAGCTCCTTCTGTTCCAATTTTAATAGAGTCTGCATTTGAAGATATTGTTAAGAAAAAGGAAATTAATATTCCTAATCCTAATGTTTTAAATTTATTCATTTTTCCTCCAAAATAATAAGATTTATTATTTCACAAATATTGATATTTAAAAAGAAAAATTAATGATTTATTGATGAAGAAAAGTTCCAAGCACAATCAAAACTTGGGATATAAACTCTTGAAAGTTGCGTATTTCCAAAATTTTCATTAAAAACATTTAACCAATTGCCAACTTGTTTTGGTTTTTTATCTTGGCTTCCAACCTGTGCTGTAATAACTCCTTTAGGTTTTAATATTCTTGCTAAAGAGTTCATATTTTTTGCTGCAAGATCTATACAAAATTGATCATCATTTAAATCAACAAAAATTTGATCGTAAGTGTCATCCTTGACAGATTTTATGCTTTCAAAAGCATCTCCCCATACACATTTTACAGAATTTTTTTCAGTAGCCTTTTCACCTATTTTACTTAAATGTTTGTCACATACATCAACTACCTCAGGATCCAATTCAAACCAATCTATAAAACCAAAGTTTTGTGAAATGCATTCTCTTGCAACTCCACCATCTCCTCCTCCAACAATTGCAGCTTTTTCTTTTTTTGGATTTAATTTAAGACCAGAGTTAACAAATGTTGAGCTATAAAGATGTTCATCGCTTTCGGCTACTTGTATTTCGTTATCAATAAATAGCGCTTTTCCAAACTGCTCCAAATCAAGAATTTCAATATATTGACCTACTTTAGATTTAAAATTTTCTAAAACTTTATTGACTACATATGCTTTATTTAAACCAGGCGAGCTGTAATTATCATGGTAAAAATCAATTGTATCTCTATTAAATTCTTTTTTAATTATATTTGTATGTTGAATTTCCTCTTTAATAATTTTCAATGCAACTGAAGGTGAAACCTTTCCACACGTAAAGAAATCAAAGCTAATTATACCATTTTCTGGAAAAGTGTGAAAACTTATATGGCTCTCTGCAAGAAGTGCTACAAGTGTAAAACCTTGAGGTTCAAACTTATATTTTGAAATTTCTAGAACTGTTACTTTTGCGGCTTTTGCTATTTTATAAACTAATTTTTCAAAGAAATCGGGATCGTACTCCTTATTCGTGCCAATTATATCAAGTGTTATATGTTCACCAACTTTTATCATTACTTTTTCTAGTAACAAATTTTTTACTTCTTTCAAATAAAAAACTAATGTAATAGTTCTCAAGGGTTGTATCGTGAAAAATAATTGGTCAAATACTAAAGCTATAAAATACATTAAACACTATAAAAAACTTGGCCACTCGAAGGATATGGCTTTGAGAGTTTATACAACCAGATTACTTGGAAGAAATCCTGAATTAGTATTGCATGGTGGAGGAAATACATCGGTAAAAACAACAGTAAGAGATGTTGATGGAAAAAATTACAAAGTTTTATGCGTAAAAGGGAGCGGGTGGGATATGGCTGAAATTGAGCCAGCTGGGCTACCAGCAGTAAAACTTGAACCTCTATTGGCATTTAAAAATAAAAAATACCTTTCAGATGAAGACATGGTGGCCTATCAAAAGAAAAACCTTATAGATATTAAATCACCAAACCCATCAGTGGAAACTTTTTTACATGCATTTTTGCCTTTCAAATTTGTGGATCATACACACTCAGATGCAATAATGAATGTTACCAACAGACCTAATGGAGTTCAGTTTTGTAAAAAAATATTTGGAAAAAAAGTAAGTATTGTACCTTATGTGATGCCGGGTTTTGGTTTGGCAAAAAAAATTCATGAAGTTTATTCTAAAAATCCAAATATTAATTGTTTAATTTTATTAAATCATGGAATTTTCACTTTTGCTGATGATGCAAAAACTTCTTATAATTTAATGATTAAATATGTATCTGACGCTGAAAAGGCAATTAATAAACTAAAAAGAAAAAAAATTACTCAAGTAAAAAAACTAAAATTTAAATTCACTCCTGAGGATGTAGCGCCAATTTTAAGAGGTTTACTCTCAGAAAATAAAGATAATAAATTTATTTTAAATTTTAGGAAAAATAATAAGTTGGATTATTTTATTAATGGAAAACATGTAAATCGATATGCAAATGAAGGAACTGCTACTCCCGATCATGTTATAAGAGTTAAGCCTTTTCCATTAATCATCGAGCCAAAAGAAAATTGTTCATTAGAGGAATTTAAAAAAATAGCTATCAAATCCTTTAAAAACTATAGAAAAAAATACATTAATTATTTCAATGCCAATAAAAAAAAAGTAAAAGAAAAAAAGACAATCTTAGATACCTCTCCCAGAGTAATACTTGTTCAAAATCTTGGTTTGTTTTCTGTTGGAAGCACATTGTCTGCAACCAAAATAGCTGGAGATTTAACAGAAACTAATGCGAGGGTAATTTCATCTGTGGAAGAAACTACAAAATATAAATTTATATCAAAGAAAGATTTATTTGATGTTGAATATTGGTCATTAGAACAAGCAAAAATTAAAAAAGTAAAAAAAGAACTACAAGGTAATGTTGTTGTAATTACTGGAAGCACTGGGGCGATTGGAACTGAGACATATAAACTGTTTAAAAAATATGGTGCTGAAGTTGTTCTTTTGGACATAAATAAGAAGAAGATTTTAGAAATGCAAAACAAGGTAAATGATCTTTGTATTTACTGCGATGTGACTAACAAAAAAAGTGTCAAAGATGCATTTAAAAAAATATCGAGAATTTATGGAGGCGTGGACATATTAATTTCAAATGCAGGTACAGCTATTGGGGGTTCAATAGCTGAAGTTGATGAAAATATTTTAAGAAAAAGTTTTGAAGAAAATTTCTTCTCTCATCAAAATTGCGCTTCAGAAGCAGTCAAAATTATGAAAAAACAAAATATAAATGGTTGTTTGCTTTTTAATATTTCAAAACAATCAGTTAACCCTGGTAAAAATTTTGGTCCTTATGGTTTGCCTAAATCAGCACTATTAGGCTTGTGTAAACAATATGCATTAGACTATGGAAATTTAGGTATCAGATCAAATGGAGTAAATGCTGACAGAATAAGAAGTGGCTTACTTAATGATAAAATGATCAAATCAAGAGCAAAAGCCAGAGAAGTTTCTGAAGCCCAGTACATGAGTGGAAACTTATTATTAAACGAGGTAAAAGCTGAAGATGTTGCTAAAGCTTTCTTCCATTTAGCAATATCAAAGAAAACAACTGGAGCAATATTGACTGTAGATGGTGGAAATATTGCTGCTTCTATGCGTTAATTATTTATTAAATAATTTTTTTAATCCATCTTTAGAGGCATCACATATACCTTTTTCAGTTATTAAAGATGTAACATATTTTGCTGGTGTTACATCAAAAGCTAAATTCATAGCCTTACTTTTTTTTGGATAAATTTGAACACTATCAATTTTATTTTCTCCCAACATTCCATCTATATGTGATAGTTCTTTTGTGTCTCTCTCCTCTATTGGAATATCTCTTGAATCTTTTAAATTCCAATCAATAGTAGAACTAGGAAGAGCAACATAGAATGGAACATTATTATCGTATGCTGCTAATGCTTTTAAATACGTTCCTATCTTATTACAAACGTCACCATTTGATAAAGTTCTATCTGTACCAACAATACACATATCAACCTGTCCCCTTTGCATTAAAATTCCACCTGTGTTATCTGCTATAATTGTATTTGGTACACCTTCTTCATTTAATTCATAAGAAGTTAAATTTGCTCCTTGATTTCTAGGTCTAGTTTCATCAACCCATATATGAATTGGAATACCTTTTTTATGTGCGTGATAAATTGGTGATGTTGCAGTTCCCCAATCAATTGTTGCTAACCACCCAGCGTTACAATGTGTAAGAATATTTATTGTATTTTTTTTCTTTTGGTAAATTTCCTCTATTATTTTAAGACCATTTTTTCCAATTTTCTCAGAAAATTTCTCATCTTCATCACAAATTAACTCAGCTTCATTTAAAGCAACATCAAATAGCTTTTCAGATTTAATCATAGAGATCTTGTTATTTACTCTGTGAACAGCCCATTGCAGATTAATAGCAGTGGGTCTTGCTTTTACTAATTCTTCAGAACTTTTTTTTATAAAATTTAAATCATTATTTTCTTTAATAGCTAACACAATACCAAATGCTGCTGTTGCCCCTATTAAAGGAGCGCCTCTTACCTCCATAACTTTTATTGCATTTATTGCATCCTTAACAGTTTCTAATTCTTTAATTTTAAATTCATGAGGTAGTTTTGTCTGATCAATTATTTTGACATTTTTTGAATTTTTATCAAACCAGATGGTCTTATAATTCTTTCCTTCAATTCTCATTATTTATTTAATACTCTTCCGGCAATATACTTAAGCTTTTGTATAGTTTTTTTTGATCTCTTTTCAGGAGCAGTGATTATTGCAACATCTAAACAATTATTGGTTGGATCATTTGGATCAATATGATTTTCAAAATTCTTTATCAAATTTTTGATCATATTTTTTGCTTTAGCAGCATTATCTAACAGGACTTTGATAACCTGTTGTACATCAACATTTTCATGATCTGGGTGCCAACAATCATAATCTGTTACCATTGATACCGATGCATATCTTATTTCAGCTTCTCTTGCGAGTTTTGCTTCAGGCATGTTTGTCATTCCAATCACATCAGCGTTCCATGATCTATATAAGTTAGACTCAGCTAATGTAGAAAATTGTGGGCCCTCCATAACCACATATGTGCCCCCTCTTTTATAATTTATATTTTCTAATTTAATCGCTTCTT
Organism: uncultured Pelagibacteraceae bacterium; assembly: GCA_902576045.1. Taxonomy (GTDB): domain Bacteria; phylum Pseudomonadota; class Alphaproteobacteria; order Pelagibacterales; family Pelagibacteraceae; genus Pelagibacter. Next base: position 62,340 of record CACGTU010000002.1, read on the forward strand.
CACAAGCATTCATTAAACCATTTGAGGTTGGATGAGCCATTGATACATGGGCTACTATCTCATCGTCAAAAAAAGTTTTATTTCTTGCAAATGTTCTATCAATAAATTGATCAACTATTACAAATTTTCCTGGAGAGTGATCTTCTTTTAAAGATCCTACTGCTGAAACTGATACAATATCTGTAACACCTAGTTGTTTTAATGCATCTATATTAGCTCTAAAATTAATTTTTGATGGGGATATAAAATGACCTTTACCGTGGCGTGGTAAAAAATATACTTCATTATTATTATATTTTGTTTTTAAAATTTGATCAGATGGGTTTCCCCAAGGTGTATCAATATTTAACATTTCTCGATCCTTAAATTCCTCTACGTCGTAAAGACCACTTCCACCAATTATAGCTAATTTATTATTTGCCATATTTTTAATTATTTATTACATACTTATAATTTATAAATATGAATTTAAAAGATTATATTAGATCAATACCTGACTATCCTAAAAAGGGTATTTTATTTCGTGACATTACTACATTAATTAAAAATGAATATGCATTTCAGGAAACTATAAATCAAATAATAGACAGATCAAAAAAATATAAAGTAGATAAAATAGCAGCAATTGAATCTAGAGGTTTTGTATTTGCATCAGCAGTTTCATATTTAATTAAAAAACCATTTATTCTGCTTAGAAAAAAAAATAAACTTCCAGCTGATGTCTATTCAGTGGATTTTGACCTTGAATATGGCTCTGCAACCATAGAGGCTCATAAAGATTCATTTCAAAAAGGTGACTCGGTTATTATAATTGATGATCTTATAGCTACTGGTGGGAGTGCTGAAGCAGCATCAAAATTAATTAAAATGTCTGGTGCAAATATTACTGCATTTATTTTTGTAATAAACTTGTTTGATTTAGGTGGGACAGAGAAATTAACAAAACTAGGTTTCAAAGTTGAAAATTTAATTGATTTTCCTGGTCATTAATTGGTAGCGGGAAGTGGGATCGAACCACTGACCTCGGGCTTATGAGTCCCGCGCTCTAACCAACTGAGCTACCCCGCCATAAATTGACTAATCTTATACAAATTAAAAAATTATCTTGCAAGTTTTATGAAGATATCACCCATTCCCGATTTTAATTGATTCAAAGGTGTATTGTTTCTAAACTCACAAAACTTACCAGTTACTTGGTGGGTGTTAATATAATCTAAATCAGTAGATAAGCACGGCCTGCTTTCATGCAAATAACCAATTACTAACTTATTTTCTAACACACTTACTTGGGACTTATCAAGGTTGTCACCATTGCAAAAATAATTTTTATTTACTTGGACAGGAAAATCTTTTTTTCCACAAGGGTTATCAATTGTTAATACATAAAATTCTTTTTCAATATCAGTGAATTTATATTTCATTTTCTGAGTTTTAGAATATTTCATCAAATCACAGCTACATGGAATACAGCATCTATAATATGCACCACATATTTTCTTTTCAGTAATATTTTCTTTTAAATATACGAACTCAGGTGTTGAATTAGGGCTTATTAGTGATCCTGATACAGCACAATATAATTTATTATATTCTACAAAATCATTGTACGTAATATCTTTATCTAAAATATATTTAAAAAATTTTGGTCCAGCAGCATTTCTATTTTTGTCAGGAAATATTTTATTCCAATCATGTACTATATCTTGGTAGTAGTTTTTTTCAGCTGAATTTAAATTACTATTTGAAAATAATATTAAAATAAAAACAAAAAAAGGTTTTAAATTATTTTTTATTTTCATTAAAATTTAGTCTCAGAAACCCATGTTAGACCAATTTATTTGATCTTGTTTTTTGCTTTCAAATTTTGAAATTTCCTCTTTAGAAGGTTTTCTAAAAGCAAAAATCAACAATCCTGCTAACAATCCAAAAATTAATGTAAGTGAACACGTGGTCATGGAATTTATATAAAAGCGTATTATTATTATTCAATAATTATAGATGGGTACTATTGTCGTACTAATTTTGTCTAACCTCGTAAGTTTTATTCAAATCTTCAATATTTAAAGAACTTTTTGATCCATTAGTCCATTTAATCTCAACTTCAATGTCTTTTTCATTCTCTCTAATTCCATAATGAGCTACTGGTTCCATCTGACAAAGATATCCTGATCCGGCATCAATAGTTTTTGAATGAATTCTTTTATTGCTTTTTAACGTAACTGTTGATCCTCTAGCAGGTGCTCCATATTTATTCAAAGGCTTTATTCTTAAATAATTAAAATCATTAATATCTGCTTTATAAAATGTAAGTGGCTGCAAACCTGTTTCACCATGAGATACTAATAATTCTAAAATTCCATCCCCATCAATATCTGCAACAGCAGCACCAGTTCCCAATCCAAAAGTTTCTAAACCGTTTTTAATTTTAATTTCTTTAAATTTACCATCCTCTAATATCTTAAATAATTTATTTGACTCTCCAATATTGTTCATGAATATTTCATCATAACCATCATTATCAAAATCTGCTGATATAACCGTTCTTATTTTTGTTGGATCACTATAAGAAGGTTGTGCGATATCTTTAAACTTATCACCATCAAGAACATAGGCTCTATGATTTCCATCCCAATTAGATGTCAAGATATCTAATCTTCCCCGATAAAGAATATCACTTAAGGCTGTTCCTCTACCATTTTCAAATCTATCTTCTACGTGATAGTCTTTTGCTACATCAGTGAATGATCCATCAACATTATAATATAAAAAATTATCACCCCTCTCGTTTGCTGCAAAAATATCTGATTGATCTGATAATATATGTCCTGAAACTATTGCTCTTCCCCCAGTAATTTTATTTATTGCTAATTTTACAGCTTTATCTTTTATCCTATTATCATTAAATTCATAAAATCTTGTGGGGCCACCATAGTTTGCAACATAAATACCATACTGACCATTTCCCTCTCTATCAACACAAACAACTGATCTTCCAGCTGTTAAATTTAAATCAGTTTTATTTTTTTCTATTTCAAATAAATCTATAAACTTATCTTTGTTTAAATCTAAAAGTCTATCAGAGTAAATTTTATCTCCACTATAAGTATCAGTATTTAAAAAATATATTTCTTCATAACCATCTTTATCAACATCGCAAGCAGCAACACCAATTGTTCTTCTGCTTGGATCTGAAAAAATTTCCTCATTTATGATATTAACTAGTTTTCCATCTTTATATGTGAGTGCTAAATTTTTGAATCCAAAACCTGTAACAACAAATTCAAATTTGTTATCTTTATTTACATCTGTAACTGAAACACCATAACTAAGTCTAAATTCGTTGTTTTGAATTTGTTCAGTAATATCCAAGAAAAAATCTTTAGTTTGTCCTTTGATAGGAATAACAATTAATAAAATAATTAAATAATATCTCATATATTGCATCTAATATTAAATTGAATTCCTTAAAAATGAATGTATATCTTTGCCCTTGTGAGAATAGAAGAAGAGCTAAAGCTAGATTACTCAGACGTACTATTTAGACCAAAAAGAAGTACTCTTCAGAGTAGAAAAGACGTAAATCTTAAAAGAACTTATAGATTTAAGTATTCAAATAATGAGTGGTCAGGCATTCCCATCATGGCTGCTAACATGGATGGTGTTGGTGAATTGGGGATTGCTGAAAAGTTATCAGAATTTCAAATGATAACTTGCCTTACAAAGCAGCATGATATTAAAAAGATTAAAGCTTTCAAAAAAATTAAATCAATTCATCCAAATATTGCACTTTCAATTGGTATTAAAAAAGATGATTTTGATAATTTAGATAAAATTTTAAAAGAATATAGTTTTATAAAATTTATTTGTATTGATGTTGCAAATGGATATTCAGAACACTTTTCTAAATTTTTAAAATCAGTAAGAGATAAATATCCTACAAAAACTATAATAGCTGGAAATGTTGTAACAGCTGATATGACTCAAGAATTAATTCTATCTGGTGCCGATATAGTTAAAGTTGGAATTGGACCTGGTTCTGTTTGTACAACAAGATTACAAACCGGGGTTGGATATCCACAACTTAGTGCTGTAATTGAATGTGCAGATGCAGCACATGGTTTAGGTGCACATATAATTGCTGATGGTGGATGTACTTGTCCGGGTGATGTTGCAAAAGGATTTGGTGGTGGTGCTGATTTTGTAATGCTAGGTGGTATGCTTGCTGGTCATGATGAAGGTAAAGGTAAGTTAGTTAAATCTAATGGATCAAAATATATTGAATTTTATGGATCAAGTTCTGAAACTGCTAATAAAAAGCATTATGGTGGTTTATCAGATTATAGAAGTAGTGAAGGAAGAACTGTAAGAGTAAAATACAGAGGAAAAATTAATGACACAATAAAAGATATATTGGGTGGTGTTAGAAGTAGTTGTACTTATGTTGGAGCACCTTCATTAAAACAGTTAAGTAAATGCACAACATTTGTAAGAGTTACAAAACAATATAACGATACTTTCGTTAAATAATTAATTTCTAAAGTTTTTTTGGTTTAGAGGTTTTTGTAAGATATCTACTGGATATTTCTTCTTTTCTACTTCAATATAGATTTTTTTATTTTTAAGTGTATCTTTTGTATTTCCAGAGTTTACATATCCAAATGACAAATTTTTATTAAAACAAAATGAATAGTTTCCAGATGTTGTTCTTCCTATGATTTTATCATCTAAATAAATTGGTTCATCATGAAGTAATAAAGGTTGTCCGGGTTTACTATCCTTTAAAGTAAACATAATCATACGTTTATCTAAAGGTTTATCTTTTATTTGAGACAATGCTTTCTTTCCAATAAAGTCTATATTCTTCTTGTAGCTAATTAGAAAATTAAGTCCCGCTTGATATTGGTTTTCCTCAGGTGATATATCATGACCCCAATGTAAAAATCCAGTTTCCATTCGCATTGTATCTAATGCATGCATGCCACATAAAGATAAATTAAATTCTTTTCCATTTTCAGTAATTAAATTGAAAATTTTCTTTGAATTATTTATATCCATATAAAGTTCAAAACCATATTCGCCAACATAAGATAATCTTTGTGCAAAAATATCTATGTTATCTATTTGTATTTTTTTAAAAGATGCAAAGTTAATATCATCTCTTGATATATTATCTTTAGTCAGTTTTTGAAGGAGATTCTCGCTTTCTGGACCAAATAAACCTAAACATGCTATGTCATCTGTAACATCTTTAAAATCAATATCTTGAGACAAATATTTTAGAATATGAAATTTGTCTCTTTCTCGATTGGCTGCTGAAGTAATAATCCTAAAATATTCTTTATTAAAGCAAATAACAGTAAGATCAGTTTCAATCCCACCATCTTCGTTTAACATTTGTGTATATGTAGTTTTGCCAGGTTCGTTTTTAATATTAGCTGTACAAAGTTTTTGAAGTTCAAAATGAACATTTTTGCCTTTTAAGTCATATTTTGAGAATGCTGTAAGATCAAACAAACCAACATTTTCTCTTGTATTTTTAGTCTCATACTCCACAGCTGGATACCAGTTTTGATAATTATAAGAGTATTCATATTCTGGTTTCTGACCATTAGTTGCATACCACATTGGTCTCTCATAGCCTCCAGTAACACCAAAGCATGCGCCTACTTTTTTCATTTCTTTATGATATGGAGTTAATTTTTGATCTCGAGAAGTTTTGTGTTGTTTAAAAGGCCAATGCATTCCATATAAATCTCCAAGTGTTTCTGTAATTCTCTCTTTAATAAATCCTAATTTTGAATGAAATTTTTGGAATCTTTTAATGTCATAAGAAAATATATCCTCATTAATATGACCATTAATTAACCATTCAGCAGTTACTTTTCCAACACCTCCCCCACTTCCAATTCCAATACTATTTAAACCACAGCAAACAAAAAAGTTTTTAATTTCAGGAACTTCACCTAATAGAGTATTTGTATCTGGTGTAAAAGACTCAGGGCCAGAAAAAAACTTTCTAATCCCAGCTGTTTCTAATACTGGAAATCTTTTGATTGCGGAATTTAAATATGGTTCAAAATGTTCAAAATTTTCTTGAAATTCACCAAAAGAGAAATCCTCAGGAACTACATTTGTTTTATCCCATGCAGGTATTGAGTTACCTTCAAAAATTCCAACTAATATTTTACCTGCATCTTCTTTAATATAAGTGCGATTATCAAAATCTCTTATTACAGGTAAGTTGCTTGAAAGATCTTTTATAGGTTCAGTAATAATATAAAAATGTTCTGCTGGATAAAGGGGTATGCTTACTCCAGCCTTTTCTCCAATTTGTCTAGACCACATGCCTGATGCAAGAACTATGTATTCACAATCAATAATTTGATCATTTACTCTAACACCAGAAATTCTACCCTTCTTAGTTAAGATTTCTTTTACAGTTGATTTTTCATAAATTTTAGCACCTTCCATTTTTGCTGCTTTGGCCAGCATATGTGTTACACCTGATGGATCCGCTGCACCATCTCCGGGCATTAAAATTCCACCTAAAACTTCATCTGTATTTACTATTGGATACTTTTTTTTTATTTGATCTTTATCTAAAATTTGTACATCAACATCATAAAGTTGTGCAGTTGTTGCTTGTCTTTGTAACTCCTGCCACCTCCCTTTGTTTTCTGCAATTGAAAGTGCACCATTAAGTCTTAAACCAGGTGATTGATCCACTTTTTTTTCTAGCTCTTTGTATAAATCTAATGTGTATTTTCTAATCTTAGTAATAGCAGCTGAGGGACCTAATTGGCTTACAAGTCCCGCCGCATGCCAAGTAGTTCCAGATGTTAATTGATCTCTCTCTAGTAAAATTACATCTTTCCAACCAAATTTTGCTAAATGATATAGGCATGAACTTCCTACAACACCGCCGCCGATCACGACAACTTTGCAACTTTTAGGAAGATTTTTTTTCATATTTGAACTAATTATAAATAATTATGACCTATTCAATCAACAACATTTTAGTAACAGGTGGTGGGGGATTTATTGGAAGCCATATTGTTGAAATATTAATTAAAGAAAAAATAAGGTTATTATTTTGGATAATTTAGTTATTGGTTAAAAAATTTAATCTTTATTAGAAAAAATATTTTTTATTTTATCATCTAAATTTTTTGAAATTTCAGTTTCGATTTTATTATGGTCAATTATATCTACTTTATTTTGTACTTTGTTTTCAAAAACATTTGTAAGAATATTAGTATCGCTTAATGCTTCATTCACAGAATTTATTTTTGAAATTAAATTACTTTTTTGATTTTCATATTTTTCAATTTCTTTTTTCAATATATCGTGCTTCTTTTTGATCTCTAATAATTCACTACCTATTCTTATATTTTCATCTTGAAAGAATTTGTTTTTATTTTCGATCTCTGAAATATCATATATTTTTTTCTTATTATTTTCATTCTGTGTTTGAAATTCATCAATTTTATTTTCTAATTCTAATTTTTCTTTTTTTAATTTTTCTGTCTCAATTTCTGAAGAACTTTGTTTAGTTTTTAGATCATTCAGTTGTTCATTTAAAGAATTCTTTTCTAAAATTAAAGTGTCTTTTAGATTTTTCAATTCATTTAATTTTAAATTAAGAATTTTTTGTTCATTCAAAATAGTTTCATTTAACTCCTTTAAATCTGTTATTGTGTTGTTTAATTTATTTATCTCAGCTTGCTGATCAAAAATTAATTTTAAAGAATTCTTTTTTATTTTCTTATTTAATTTAATGTAAATATCATCAATAGATTGTTTCTCTTTTTTACTTTTAATTATAGTTTTACTTTTTTGAATTATAAATGATTTTGAACTTTTATCTTTCTGATTGGAATTTTTTTTATCAATTTCTTTTACTTCAATTGAATCTGTTAAAATTAATGGTGCTTCTTTATCTACTTGTGATTTTTTATTTGTTTCATTTTTTTTACTTGGTCTTTGAAGTATATTATTAGTTGCTTCAACAATTTCATGAATTGAGTAAATATGGATCACAAATTCAACCTATGATTTAATTAATTTTTTGTCAATACTGTTGATGATAATTTTGTCTCTTTAAGATTTTGTAAAACGACTCAAATTTGAGCCTTTTTGACTCATCTCAGTTTCAATCCACTTATAAGTTTTTGTTAAACCATCTTTCAGACTCATTTTATAGCTCCAATCCAATACTTTCTTTACAAGATCATTATTACTTGATCTGCCTCTAACACCTTTTGGTTTATCTAGTTGATAATTCTTTTTTAATTCTCCTCCACCAGATATATCCTCAATAATTCCAATCATTTGATTAATTGAAACTTGTTCATCACTTCCGATATTAACTGGGTCAGAATAATTTGATTCAAATAATCTTAAAGTACCTTCAACACATTCATCAATATATAAAAATGTTCTCGTTTGTTTGCCATCTCCCCAAACATCAATAGTATCTTTTTTATTTTTTTTAGCTTGTATTACTTTTCTACAAAGTGCTGCTGGTGCTTTTTCTCTTCCACCATCATAAGTTCCATAGGGACCATAAATATTATGATATCTTGCAACCCTTACCTCTAAACCATAGTCTTCCATAAAATGTCTGCACATTCTCTCACTAAATAATTTTTCCCATCCATATCCATCTTCTGGTTCTGCAGGATAAGCATCTTCCTCTTTTAAGCCTTCTATGAAAACATCTTCTTGTTTTGTCTTATTATATGCACAAGCACTTGATGAAAAGAAATATCTTTGAACTTTATTTTCATTACAAGCAATCAATAAATTTGTATTTATAAGAACTGACTGCATACACTCTGCTTTATTATTTTCAATAAATCCCATACCACCCATATTGCAGGCCATGTTAAATACATAATCAATACCTTGAGTAACTTTTCTACAATTTAAAATGTCTTTCATATCTGTTGCATAATGATTTTCAACTGTATCAAAATCTTGAAACCAATATTCTTTTGGTTTTATATCTGTTGCAACAACTGAATTTCCATTTTCTAAAATTCTTTTTACAAGATGGCCACCTATAAAACCACCAGCACCAACAATTAAAATTTTTTTATTTTTATCCATTTATTTATAAATACACTGTTTAAATAAAATTACTAATATGAAAATTTAAAAAGTAATTAAGAGGGTATTATTGTCAATCTTTTAGTACTTTTAAATCCCCCATATATACTTGTTTAAATAATTTAAATGATTTTAAGTACCTTTTAAGAAATATCTTTGGATTAAAAATTATTCTATAAAACCAGCCCAAATACAAATTATCAATAAATTTATTTATAGGAGCTTGCTCTCCAGTAAAATACGAAATTGCTCCACCAGTACAAATAATTTTAATTGTTTTTTGTGCTTTTTGTTTAATAAATAGGCCTAAAATTTCTTGAACTCCTCCTGCTAAGTTTATTATTAAATAATCAGGTTTAAATTCATCAATTTCTTTTAAAAGAATATAATCATATATTTTATTTTCATCATATATTGGTGATACATAATTTTTAATTTTACACAAACCTAAGTTGGTAAAGAAAATTCTGTTTATTTTTGAACTATTTCGATTTGGATCAACTAAAAATATTTTCTTTGAATTATTTTTTTGTAAAAAAATAAATAATAATTTAAGAAATTTATAACCAGAAAATTTATTAACTTTAATATTTTTCAACAATCTAAGTAATAAAACAAAATACCCACTATCAAAAAAAACAAAGTTTGAATTAATTAAAGCATTGTGATATTCAGATCCATTTTTTAAATTAGCTAATGTAGGACCAGCTGGAAAAACAAACAAACCGTTTTGTTTAATTATATTTTCAAAATCTTTTTTATCAGCATTTATAAATTTAATTTTATTAAAAATTATTTTTTTCATTAAATTTAATATTAGAACATAATTTTTGTTGTTTAATAATAGTATAATTTTACTATTCTAACATTTTTAGATCAAAAAAAATTACATTATTATATTAAAAAAATATTGATAGAATGGTTATGATACGTATTGTTAATAAATAATTGATTTATGAAAATTTTAGATTGCACCCTCAGAGATGGGGGATATTATACTAATTGGGATTTTGATAGCAAATTAGTTGAAGATTATTTTAAATTAATAAAAGTCCTGCCAATTGATATTATAGAAGTTGGATACAGAGGAAATATAAACAAAGAGTCTTATTTAGGTGAATTTTACTTTTTAACCAAAAACAATTTAAAAAATATTAAATCAAAAATTGGTAAAAATAAGAAATTATCAGTTATGATTGATTTGAAAGATTGGAAAAATCCAAAGGAATTAAAAGCCAATTTAAAGGAATGTAAAAATATTGTGGATATCATTAGATTTGCTGTAAATCCAAAAAAAATTAATAACCTTAAGAATTTTCTTAAAGAAGTAAAAAATTTAGGATTTAAAATTGCTTTGAATTTAATGTATTCACACTTACTCATAAAAAATTCTAATTTGATAAAATCAATTCTAAAATCAAAAAATTTGTTTGATATAATTTATATTGTTGATTCATATGGAACTTTAATATCAAATGATGTTAAAAAAATAATAGAAAAAATTAAAATTATAGATAATAAAATTTCTATTGGATTTCATGCACACAATAATCTTGAAATGGCTCTTTCTAATTCAATTGAGGCTATTGATAATAAAATCGATTATTTGGATAGCACTTTTACTGGGATGGGCAGAGGTGCTGGAAATTTAAAAACAGAGTTATTACTTACCTACTTAAGTTTAAAAAAAAAAACGCTCAAAATTAAAAATTTCAAAAATATAGGACCTGTTGTTGATAAGTTTGAAGAAATGAAATTAAAAGAAAAATGGGGAACAAGTTTGCCTTACATGATTTCAGGATCTACTCAATCACCACAATCTGAGGCAATGCAATTAATAAAATCAAAGAGATATAACATGACAGACATAATTACATATTTAGATAAAAAAGAAAAAGTGAGCTTTAAAATTAAAAAAAATCTCAAACTTAAAAAAAAAACTATTTTAATTATAGGAGGTGGTGAAAGTGTTAGAAATAAAATTAATTACATTAACGAGTATTTGCTTAAAAACCCTCATATTTTCTTAGTTTTTTCAAGCAGTAGAAATTTGGACCTATTTAACAAGATTAAGTTAAATAATAGATCAGTTATCTGTGTTACAGGAAATGAAATTACGAAAATAAGTAAATCTTTTTTTAAAAAGAGTAAGTTTATAATAAATAAAAGTATTGATGATAAAACTATTTTACCAAAAAAATTAAATAATTTTTATAAACTTAAAAAAAATGAAATAGAAAAAAAAATAAATAATTCACCACTTGCAATATCCTTAGCTACTGCTCTAGAGATGAAAGCAAAAAATATCTATTTGATAGGCTTTGATGGATTTGAAAAAAATAATAAAATAAACGACTACAGTCTATTTAATGAAAATCAAAATATTATCAATTTTTATAAATCAAAACTAAATATGGTATCGCTGACAGATACTACTTATGAAAATCTTAAAAAAAGTTCATTATTTAAATTAATAAATTGAAATTTTGTTTAAGCTAATTTTTAAAAGATGAATAAAAAAGTTAATAATGGAAGAAGTAGACGTAGCACCTTAATAATTTTTATCGATAATATTATTAATGAATTACTAATAACCTATCGAAAATTATTATTTGTATTTCAATATTATTTATTGAGAAATTATAAATTTTTAAAGAAAAATAAAGCTTTAGAAAAGAAATTTGAAGGTCAAAAATTTTTTATAATCGGACTTGGACCATCTCTTAAAAACTATGATCTATTAAAATTAAAGGATAAAAATGTCATAATGGTTAACAGATCATTTAGATTAGACAATTATTCAGAATTGTCACCAAAATTTCATTTGTTTATCGACCCTAAGCTCGAAATGGGAATTTGGCCTATAGACTACTTGGATGAAATTTTAGAAAAGTCAAAAAATGTTAAAATTTTTTTAAATGCAGATTGGTTTGATTCAGAAAAATTTTTAAAATTCAGAAATCATGAGCAAATTTATTGGATAAAAATACATCCAGTTTCACTCCTAAATTCAAAATATTCGTCTGATATAACTCAGTCAATTTCATCTGGGTCCACTGTTATTGAGTGTGCGATAACATTAAGTATATATTTAGGGTCAAATAATATAAATATTTTGGGTGTTGAAGGAAATGGAATATCTAAATTAATGTGTAATCAAGACAGTCATTGGGATGGTTCGGATCCTGATTATAAAGATCATAATTCATTACTATACGCAAATGATATGATTAATGCTTCTAGAGGTATAAGACAATGGTATGCTATTTCAAAAGCATTAACAAAAAAAAAAATTAAAATATACAATTTAACAAAAGAAGGAATACTCGATGCTTATGAATATAAAAATTTTGAAGACTCTTTAAATTAAAATTTAGAATTTCTTTTCCATACAACCCTATTATTTAATGAAAAACTTCCGTAAAGAAAAATTCTCTTGTTTCTAGAATTAAATCTTGAAACACCGTGATACGAGTTCGGAGTAGATTTAAAAAAAATAAAGGTAGATGTTACTGGTTTTAAATTACCAATTTTTTTTAAAAATTTTTTTTTTGGAAATCTGCTGAGTTTCTTTTTTTTTCCCTTAATATTGTAAATCTCAAGTTGACCACCTTCTTTTTTTTTCACGTCATTCAGATAAAGTAAAAAACTAATTATTCTTGTTTCTCTATCTATATGTGGTGCTCTGAAATATCCATTTTCTGAAGCTGAAAAATCAATATCTAAATTTAAGGTATTTCGAATTTTTTTTTTTTCTAAATTTCTTGTTAACTTCTTACCTTTTTGTAAACCATAATTAATTTTAGAAAATTTTTTTATTTTATTAGTCATCATCCATACTTCATCTTTAAAGTTATCTTCTAAAATTTTTGATAAATCTTTATAAAATTTAAAAGTATTAATTTTAGAATAAAATTTTTTTAAATTATTAGATCTAGATATAAAATTATCAAAATTTTTTGACCCTTTATTAATTCTATATCTTCCGTTCATTACCAAATCATCAAAATTATTTACTCTTGCAATCTCGTTTTTAAATTTTATCGCAACACTTTTGCTTATAAAATTTTTTGCTATGATAATTGGAAATGATGAATTATTGATTTTTTTAATATTTAGAAGACTTAACATATTTAATTATAACATTTTTATATTTTATTTTCAGATCAAATATATATTACTGGTGAGTAATTATTATGAAAATTAAAGCTTTTTTACCTTGTCGGTCTGGCAGTCAACGAGTAAAAAATAAGAATATAAGAAAATTCGCATATTATAGTTTTGGTTTGTTTCAGTTAAAAATTGAACAATTGATTAAGGTAAACCTATTAAATGAAATTATTGTTTCAACAGACGATATAAAAATCATAAATTTTTTAAAAAAAAAAAAATATAAAAAAGTTAAATATATTATAAGGCCAAAAAAATTAGCTTTGAGTAGTACTCGAACAGATGATCTTATTGCATATGCAGCAAAACTTTTTGATAAAACAGATCATATATTATGGACGCATGTTACATCTCCATTGTTTGGCACAAACGATTATAATAAAGCTATAGATCTTTATGTTAAATGTAGAAGAACATATGATACATTAATAGGTTCCAATGATGTTCAGGAATTCATATTTAATAAAAGAAAACCAATAAACTATAATTATAGAGAGATTTTCTGGCCTAATACTCAAGATTTAAAAAAACTTTATAAAATTAATAATACAATATTTTTAACTTCTGCTTACAATTACAAAAAGAAAGGTAATCGTATTGGTACAAAATTATTCTTTTATAACATTAAAAAAATTAAATCTATTGATGTTGACAATTTTGAAGATTTTAAAATAGCAGAAAAATTATATTTATTAAAAGAAAAATAACTTTAATGATAATATTCTTAATTAATAAAAAAATTAATAATTTTTTTATTAAAAATTCATATTGAAAATAGTTAGATTTAAAAACAGTTTATGGAAAAAAAAATTAAAGTATTAAATATAATATCCTCTCTTAATCCAATATATGGTGGAACAAGTTCATCAACCGTAGATTTATCGTTAGCTTTAGCAAAAAAAGGATTTGAAGTTGACGTCGTTACAAACGATCCTATTAAATCCACATATTCCAATATGGAATTAGTCAAAGTTTATAATTTAGGCCAGGGATTAGGAAATTATAATTTTAGTTTAAAATTATTTTTATGGCTTAAAAAAAATAAATTTAAATATGACAAATTTATTTTTCATGGGATTTGGCAATTTAATACTTTAATTGCACGATATCTTTTAAAAAATAATTTTTATGTTTTTACACATGGGCAACTTGATCCATACTTTGCTACTGAAATTTTAAAAAAAATTAAAAAACAAATATATTGGTATTTAATAGAAAAGGGCAATTTAAAAAAAAGTAAAGCTATTTTACTAACAAATGAAAATGAAAGAGAACTTCAAAAAAAAACATTTGTTAATACTAGTGGCTTAAAAAAAAAAATAGCAAAGATTGGTATTGTGGGAACAATTTTAAATAAAAATAAGTCAAAAGAGATCTTAGCTCAAATTTTTCCTAAATTAAAAAATAAAAAATATTTACTGTTTCTTGGTAGATTTCATAAAAAAAAAGGATGTGAAATATTATTAAACTCTTTTAAGAAAATAATCAGTGCAAAAAAAGATATTTATTTATTGATGGTAGGACCAAATAATTCTTACCAAAATAGTTTAAAAATTTTATCAAAAAACCTAGGTCTTCATAATAAAGTTATATGGTCAGATACATTAATTAAAAAACAAAAATGGGCTGTATTAAAGAATGCTGAGGCAATGGTGCTTTCCTCTCATGGTGAGAATTTTGGAATGTCTATAGCTGAGTCACTGTCAATGAATGTTCCGGTTATAACTACAAATAAAGTAAACATCCATAATATTTTAACAAAAACAAAATCAGGATTTATTTCAAATAATACTGAGAAATCATTTTATTTATCCTTAAAAAAATTTTTAAGCTTGAATAAAAAAAATAAAAAAATAATGAAATTGAATGCTTCAAAATGCTTTCAAAAATACTTTGATATCGAGAACAATTTGCAGAGTATAACAAAGATACTAAATGAAAAATAATAAATTTTTTTTTTTATTTTTTTTCAAATACAATATTCACCATCTTTTTTATTAATTGATAATTACTTATTTTCAAAATTTTAGTTGTTTTAATTTTACCTTTATTGGCAATTTTTTTTTGTAGTATTTTATTCTTTAAATAAAAGATACATTTACTATAACATTCCTCTGGGGTATTAAAGTAAACTACTTCTTTATTTTCTAAATAATTTTTTTTCATAAACGTAGTACCTTCTGAACAAAGAAATGTTCCAATTGCAGTTATTTCAGGCACTCTGTTAGTTATTACATCCACATTACCTTTTGAAAACAAAGAAATTGCTATTTCAGATCTTTGTATTAGTCGCGTATAGTTTTTATAATCTACATGGCCTAATTTAATTTTTGATTTAATTAACTTGTAATTGGGATCTTTATCCCATTTATTGCCAAATATCCTAATATCAAGACCAAGTTGAATTAATTTAAGAAAAAAAAAACCTCTTTCAGGAAACCATGTTCCTACAAATATTACCTTTATATTTTTTTTTATTTTTTTTTTTGTAGGCTTATGTCCATACTCATCATAAGGTGGCATAGTTAATAATGTATTTTTCAATCCAAATTTTTTTGATAATGCCATTCTTGATTTGTGTTGGAATACTATTAAGTCGTAGTACTTCGCTGCTGATAAAAATAATATCCACCTTTTATTATCTCTTGAAATAAACGGATTATCATTGCAGTTAAAAATAATTTTTTTTGATATTTTCTTTAAATAAATAATTGTACCTTTTCCGATAAATTCTGCTGAATTAACATATATTAGGTCATAATTTTTTTTTATTTTTGAAATTACATATCTTTTGAGAAATGGTTCAAATATTCTTGGTGAAATTTTATAAAAAATTTGAATGAATAATTTATATTTTACAATACTTTCTGTTGGGTCAATTTTATCAACAGTTTTGTATAACTTCTTCAAAGTTAAAAATTGTAAATATGAATTTCCAAATTTTTTACCAATAAATAAAACTTTCATAAAAAAAGACGTAGTTTTACATTATTCAATTTATTTGTGATAAATTGAGAATATGATTTTTGAAAAAAATAATAATATTGCAGACATATACTTTATTAATTTAAAAAAATATTCACTTATATTTATTTTTTTAATTTTACTTATTCAAATAATTATTAGCTCATTTAGTTATGAGTCAATACTAATTTGTTTTATGCTATATTTTACAACATTTTATACGTTAAATTCTATTTTAAACAAAAATAATTTATTAAATTTTTTCTTCCCTTCTTTGTTAATACTATCTATTAATTTTACCTTAATTTCAGGACCATTAATATTTAAAACTTTTTTTATACAAAGTTTAACGAGTAATCTTTTTTTTCCATATCAATCATTTTCTATTGTTTGTATTTATCAAATATTACTAATATTTTGTTTGCGATTTGTTGCTAGCTCAAAAAAATCTTTAAAAGTAAGCAACAATATAAATTTGCTTTTTTTAAGTAAATTAAAAATTTTTAATATCCCAGGTATAAAATATTCTTTAGTAATTTTGATAATTTTTTCAGTAAATAAATTTTATTTAAACTTTATTGATCAAGGAAGTAGTGCGTTTACTCAAATTGGTGATGTTAGGATGAAGTTTTTGTATGCGGCTGAGGATTTTTTTTACCTACCTATTATTTTTTTTTCAATTTATTATTTTAAATATAAAAAGATAAGTGGTTTTATTTATTTTTTAATCATCATTTATTATGTATTAAGCAGTATAATTTTTGGTCTAGCATCTAACTCAAGACAAGAGATCTTATCAATTTTTTTTGTGATTTTTACAATTATAATCGTTTTCAGATTATTTCATTTAAATAATTCTAATAGATTTATCAAATCTTTATTAATTTTCTCTTTTATATTTTTATTTTTTTTTATGGAGAGTATTAGTACTCTTATAATAAAATCTAGAGGTGTACGTGATATTATATCCTCAAAAGACTTACTAATTTTATCAATTCAAAATAATCAAACTAGTATTGAAGAGGATTTTACAGTTAAAGTTGCAGATGATGAGACCTATACTGGAAATGATATTGTGGATAGATTTATTTTTATCAAATTTATTGATAAGTCATTATATCTTTCTAATGACTTTAATGAATCACAAAAAAAAGAATTTAAGGAATTTGTAAAGAAAAGATTAATTTCTATATTACCGATTAATTTAATAGAATTTATTGATAAAAATTTTGATAAACAAAAGTATATTGTTTCAAATGGATCTTTTCTGGAAAAATTATATTATGGAAATTACAAAGGTGGTTTGTTTAATACTGGTTCCTTTATAGTTGAATTAATAATTATTACTAATTCATATTTACTAACTGCATTAATTATATTCATATTAAATGTTGCATTATTTATTTTTATACAGAGTTTTCAAAATAATTCTGAAAAATATATTCAATTTTCACCAATATTATTTGTTATGGTATTTCATTATTTGTTTTTACCTAATAGTGATAACTCATCATGGTTTTTTTTTAATTGTATACGAAGACCTATACAATTAGCATTTTTATATTTGCTAATTAATCTATTTTCAAAAAATCAATCATTAAACTTAAATGATAAAATTTAAATTAATTCATCATATTTATTGTTAACAATATCCTCTAATTTTTTAAAATAAATATCCCAATTGTATTTATTTAAATAAGATTGACCATTTTTTGAAAATTTTAAAATCAAATGTTTATCATCAGCACAAAGATTTAATTTTTCAACAATAGCATTGCTATCTCTAATAGGAATTACAAATCCACATTTAGAGTTTTTAACAAAATCTGCTGACCCAGTATTTTCTGTTACTATTACTGGACAGCCTGCAGCAGCAGCTTGTAGAATAGTAGTAGCAAACCCATCCTCAATACTTGGCAATACATAGATATGACAAATATTAATTAAATTATTTAGTTTTGAATGTTTCACATGACCATAAACAATCATATTTTCAGTATTTATTTTTCTTTTAAAAAATTCTTTATCAGCTGTGTCATTTCCAATTATGTGTAAACGTTTATTTGGATGGTTAAACTTTTTAAAAGCATCTAAAACATAATGAAAACCTTTTCTCACAGACTTTTGTCCTAAATATAGTATGTCAAAATATTTTTCACTTTTTTTAATATTTTCATCCCGAAAGAAATTTTTTGTATTTACTCCAAATTCTAAAACTTTTATTTTAGGCATATATTTTTTATCAAATGTATTTTTAACAAAATTAGATGGTACTAAAATTAGATTTGACTCATCATACTCCCGTATTTCTCTTTCAATATACCAGTTATTTATTTTATTAAACTTGAGTCCTAAATTAGTATATTCATCAGTTAAAATATTATTCTGATACTGAATATGTGTTGATGTACGATCGCAAATGTAAAGTTTTTGTTTTTTTTTAAAATTAGTGCCAGATAATAGACCACATTGAGATTGTGCTAAAAAAACATCAATATTATTTTTTTTTTTTAAAATTTTATTTGAAGTATTATCAAGATGTTTAGCACTTGCTATATTTAAAGCATCATCTATTGCCTTAAATTTTTTGTTCTGTATAAATGGCTGTCTTAAAATTCGAAAAATACCATTTGTATCTACTAGACTTTTAGGAATATTTTCATTTTTAATTTTAAACCAAGGATAGCCTGTAATTATTTTTGAAAGTTGATTATTTAAGTAAACAATTTTTGCAATTTCAAAATGATGGAATTTACCTGCGGTAGTAATAAGGAAGTTTCTTTTTTTCAAAATATTATTTTTGTAGATGATTTCTTTTAAATAAAATATCTCTTTGATAAAAGCTAGTTTTGTTTATCCTTGACCAAAGCCCTTTTTTTAGTACTTTATATTTTTTTTTTTTCAAAAAATTTACTATTTCTTTTTCAACTGGCTGATTACTATACATTCTACTTTTAGATACCTCTAATAATAAATAATCAATTCTAGACAGTATTTTATTTGAACCTTTGAGCACCTCTAGCTCATATCCTTGGACATCGATTTTAATTAGAATTGGATCAGCAAATTTTATATTTTTTAAAATTTCATCCAGTTTTTTTATTTTAATATTTCTTTTTTCATATATTGAATAATTTTTATTATAATTTTTATGCTTGTTAACAGTTAAAAATGATGAACTATCTTTCCTTTGGGTTATATAAAATTTTAATGTTTTATTTTTATTTCCAATTCCAAAATTAAAAAAATATATATTTTTTTTAAATTTTAAAAATTTTTTTTGCCCTTCCAATATTTCTTTAATCGGTTCAAAAGAATAAACTGTTAGATTGGGGAAAAATTTTTGACAAAGTATAATAAACTGACCTTTATTAGATCCAATATCTATAAGTGTATTAATATTCTTAACCTTTTTCAAAAAAGGTAGTAATTCAATGTTAGCAGCTACTCCTTTTGACAAGCCAAAGAGCCATAATAAGCTTTTGCTCAAAATTAGAATTTTTTTCAAAAATCTCATTTTCTATATTTTTTTAATATATTGAATGATGCAAATGAAATAAAAATTAAGATCAAAATAGAGGAAACTATATTAATTATAAAAAAAATTAAAATTGAAGATCCTTTAGCAAAGAAAAGGTATGAAATAATTATTGTTGATATTGACAAAAAAGCTTTTAGAGAAGCTGAAAAAAAAAACTTGTTGATTGACTTTACAAATGTTTCAGCGCTATTGAAAAAATTAAACATAACCGCATCAATTATTATTAAAATTAATAAATTTATAGACAATCCATATTTGTAATTTGTCCAAAATTCATAAATATTTTTACCAAAAATAATTGATACAAAGCTAAAGAGCGCCAAAGATAAAATATTTAAAATCAAGTGTAATTTAATAAATTTTTTTAAAGAAATAATATCTCTTTTGCCAAACAATTTTGAAAATTGTAAGAATAAGGTACTATTAATTATATCTAAAAATCTTATTGGTAAAAAATAAAATAAAGTTCTTGCAGTTGAAATTAATCCAACTGTTGTAGGGCTAAAAAAAGTTCCAATTAAAATTATTATTCCGCTGTTTCGTACAATATGTGAAATTTCATCTAGCTGATAACTTAATGATAATCTAAATATTTTGATTGATATTGTTTTATCAAATAAATTAGTTTTAAAATTTAATCTATTCTTATTTTGCTTTTTAAAAATAATATATAAAAACATTGTCTTGCAAAATGAAATAAAAAATAAAATTAATGATGCGTAGATTAGATTCTTTGAAAGTAAACCTAACAAAGGAATTAAAATTTTTAATAAAGTATCGAAAAATAAAATGTTATAATTGTATTTAGAAGCATCTCCAGAATATGTGATACCACAGTAAAATATTTGATCAAAAATTGAACAATGTGCTGATAGAGCAATTAAAATGAAAATAATTTTTATATCTTGAGAGTCAATTTGATCAAGAGTTTTTAAATTGATTTGGTCAAAAGAAATTATAATAAGCCATATTATTAAAAAAAAAAGTGTATTAAACAAAATTAAGCAAAACGTATTTTGAAAAATTTTATTAATATAATTAAAATTTCTTTTTTCTAAATTCATCGACATTTCTGATCTAGATGCAGCAGAAAAATTCACATTCAAAATTTTAAGCATTGAAAAAAGACTAATGATTAAAATCCATATTCCAAAATTTTTGACTCCCCAAACAAAAATCATAGCTGGAGGAAAAAGAATTTGTATTATAGTTTGAGATGAGAAAATTGAAAAAAAAGAAAAAAAGTTTTTATTAATATTTTTTAAACTATTTTTTGAAAAATCTATAATTTTCATATTACTTAGTAAATTAATATATAATATAATACATCTTTAATATAATTTTTTAAAAATTAATTATGAACTGTGCACTAATCGGTACATCAAAAATCTCTGAGATACATTTGTTAGAACTTATTAAAGTTGGGGTAAAGAATTTTACTTTGATAAGTCGGAATGCTGATAAGGGAATTAAATTATGTAATTATTATAAAGTTAAATATCCAAAAATAAATTTTATTTTTTCAAAGAAAAAAATTTTAAAACAAAAAAAATTTGATATTATTGATATTTGCACCTCAAATGATTCTCACGACATTTATTTAAAATATATTGGTAAATCCAATTCGATTATTTTGGTAGAAAAACCAATTATTTCTTTAACTAAATATAAAAATAATTACGCAAAAACTTTAGAACAAATATATAGTTATAGTGATAAAATTGTCGTTTGCTATCCCATGATCTATTTAGCAAAAAATTTTAAAAGATGTTTTAAAATAAAAAAGAAAATTAGATGTTTTGATTTTATTTTCCAAACTGGTGGTAGATACAAAATGGAATCAATAAATATTGATTTAATGCCTCATGCGTTATCATTTATATTATCTTTTTTCTCTGAAAATATTTTTTATAAAAAATCTGTAAATATTTTAAAAGTAGATGTTGGTAAAAGTAAATGGATTTCTCAATTTATAATAAATAAAATAAAATTTTCTATAAATTTAAGTCAAAAAAAAGGAAAAAAAACTAAATTAGAGATAGTCTGTAATGAAAATAAAATAATAAGACGTACCCAAAATTTTAAAAACAAATATTTAAATATCTTATATTATAACAATAAAACTAAGATAATAAATAATCCCATGACTGAGTTTTTTGAAGATTTTAAAAAAAACAAAAATAAAAGAATTTTTTTTGAAAAAAATAAAAAAATTACATATCGAATGATGAAATTAAGTTCACAATTTATGAAAATAAGATAATTTATTTTATTTTTTTAATAATTTTTTCAAATATAATAGGTGCTACATCTATTTTGCCAGCTAATATACTAATTGTATTTTTATTTCTTCTAATCAAACTTGGTCTTTGATCTTTTGTATCATTATAAATTTTTGTTTTTGGTGCAGTAACCAATGAATAATTTTTAATTTTTAATTTTGTATTAAAATATCGTTTCACATCCATCTTAATTAACTTAATTGTTTTTTTTTTCTCTGTATCAAACTTTTTTTGAAATTTATAAAGATTTTTTAAATTTTTAAATCTTTTTATAGGTGTATATTTAACACTTGAAAGAGATGAATAATAATCATCTCTAGGATATAAGGTCACAAATTTACCATCCATTATCGAAATGCCAATTTTTTCTTTGAATGGATTTTGAAATTTAAGCATTCCTGCTAATTCGTATTTTAAATTAAATTTTTTTTCTATCCCCATATTAGGATTTGTGTAAGTACAATTTATTATATAATCATACTTGGAATAAACTTTATTATTACTGTCAGCTAATAAACCTAAAGAGGAATTAATACGCTTAATATATTTGTTCTTAAATACACTGCAGTTTCTCTCTACTTTTTTAATTAAATAATTGTTTAATTTGTCAAATTTTATTACACCTTCCTCAGTTTGAAATGCTTTTTCAAAATCATTTAGATTTTTCAAAAAATCAAGTCTTTTTATATCAAATTCTTTTATTTTAAGTTTAAATCTTTTATAAATTTTAAAAAAATTTTTAGCACTTACTCGACTATTCTTATGTATCAAATAAATATTTTTTTTTGGATAATAAATAAATCTCTTAAACTCTTTTTTAAATTTTTTTGATCCATTAATTGTTTGTCTAATTGTATAGAAAGATCTAGGGTAATGATATCCTAAATGTAATTTATATTGATTATTTCTACCTGCCTCACGAATGAGTTTTTTATTTTTCTCAAAAATATGAACTCTTATTGTCGATTTAAATTTATCCTTTAATTTTTTAGCTATATAACAACCATAAAAACCACCACCTATTATTGCGATTTTTTTCATATTAATTGTATTAAAAAAACTTAATACATTTTTTTTTTTTGTACATATAAATATAATTAAATATTAAATAGAGCACTGTCATCTTTGAGTATTAATATATATTTTTTAAATTTAAAATGGTAATCATCTTTTATGTTACCAAAATTATTAAAACCTGACGGTCTTTACAACTTAATTAGAATTGGAAAAAATAATGATGGTGGATACCTTGTTTGCAAAAAAAGTATAATAGAAACAGATATTTTAATATCATTTGGAATTAGTGATGATTTTTCTTTTGAAAAAGAATTTAAAAGAAAAAAAATGGTTGAAGTACATGCTTATGATCCAACTGTTAATACTAATTTTTTTTTGAAGAAATTTTTTTTTAGTTTAATAAAATTAAAATTTTTTAAACTTTATAGACAAATTCTTAATTTTATAATGTTTAAAATTTTTTTTATTAAAAAAGGTAATTTTTTTTTTAAAAAAAATATTGGTATAGATGGAAATATTTTTTTTGAAAGTTTAACAATTTCAGAAATTTTAAAAACATTTCCAAATGATAAAACCTTTTTTTTTAAAATTGATATTGAAGGCTCAGAATATAGGGTTTTAGATGAATTAATATTTTTCTCTAAATGTATAGAGGGAATGGTAATTGAATTTCATGAAGTTGATATTAATTTAACTAAAATTATAAATTTTTTGAATAAATTTGATTTAAAACTTGTGCATATCCATGGCAATAACTGGAAAGATTATGGAATTAAAAAAATTCCATCATCACTTGAACTCACATTTTCAAAAAATCCAGAATTTATAAAAAAGGATTTATCACTCCCACATTATCTTGACCAAAAAAATAATCCAGATCGTGATGAAATTAAACTTGATTTTTTGGACACATAATTTGAAAAAAAAATATGAATTTAAAAATAAAATATTATTTAAACTTTGCTGAAGATAAGAGAGTCAGTATGAATATTTATGCAAATAATTTAATTGATTATCATAGAAATAATCACAAATCCTTTTCTACAGATTTTTTTCAACCAGAAATGAGTAAATTTTCAAAAATTTTATATAATGAAAAATGGAAAATGAGATATGCACGATATATATCTTACCCTCATCAAGTTAAAAAACTCCAAACGCACGATATTGCACACGTTTGTGATCAACAATATGCTCATTTAGTTGATTTTTTAAAAAGCAAAATTAAAATAATTACTGTTCACGATATAGTGCCAATAATATTCCAAAAAGTACTTAAAAAAAATCCCTTTTTATTCAAACAATCCCTTATGAAACTAAAATACTATGATAAAGTCTTAACAGTAAGTCATTCCACGAAAAAAGATCTAATTAAATATACTGATTGTCCAGAAGACAAAATAGAAGTTGTGATGGAAAGTATTGAAAATTTTTTCAATTCAAAGAAAATCGATAAAAAATCAATCTGCTTAAAATATAATATTCCACAAAATTGTAAAAAAATATTAATTACAGGTAATATTTTTTATAAAAATAATAATTTATCTTATAATATTTTAGAAAAATTAATAAAATATGATAAAAATATTTTTTTTATTCATGTTGGAAGTGGAAAAAGTAAAAATTATTTATCTAAACATATCGATAAACATATTATCAAAATACCTTTTTTAAAAAGAGCTGAATTACCTGAAATTTATAAAATATGTGATTTATTATTTTTCCCGTCAATTTATGAGGGATTTGGATTACCATTACTAGAGGGAATGAGTTGTGGTCTTCCTATAGTATGTAGCAATAATTCGTCTATTCCAGAAATTGTTGGAGACGCAGCACTTATTTCGGATAGTAATAATTTAGAAAAATTTCTCACAAATATTTTAGATATATTAAGAAATAAAAAATTATATTTTGAACTTGTGAATAAATCATTAAATAGATCAAGGCTGTTTGATGAAAAAAAAATTATGAGCAATATTACAAATATTTATTTAAGAGAGTATACAAAAAAACGAAAACTTAATTATAATAACTAACTGTGCAATTTTCTCTCCCACTTTATCGAGCTCAACAATATTTTTCGTATGTTGTTATATTTCGGTTTCCAGTTTAAAGCTTTCTTAAACTTATTTACATCAGCATATATGTGTCCAACATCTCCAGGTCTTCGATTGTGATAAATAATTTTAAAATTATTTTTTAATTTTTTGAAAATTTGACATATCTCAAGCACAGAATAACCTTTGCCGTAACCACAATTAAATATATTTGAGGATATTTTTTCATTTAAAACACACTTTTTATGGATGTCTGCAATATCCGAAACATGCATAAAATCCCTTACGCATGTGCCATCCTTTGTATTATAATTATTTCCAAAAATATTTATTTTAGGATTAGGTTTAAAATATTGTATTGATAAATTTTTAATTAATCTTGAATCTTTATTTCCAATTTCTCCTATTTTTCCAGAATTACTAGCTCCTGCAACATTAAAATATCTTAAAATGATGTATTTAAATTTATATTTTTTTGAATAATTTTTAATCAGTTGTTCGCATTTATATTTTGTATATGCATAATAGCTAACAGGATTTATCTTGCATCTCTCATTAACACCTTTGACCGTATTACCATAAACTGAACACGAGGAAGAAAATAAAAAATTTTTAACTTTAGAATTTTTACAGGCTTTTAAAAGATTTAGAGTCCCAATTATATTGTTATTATAATATGTTCTTTTCTTCTTTTGAGACTCAGCAACATTAGCATAACCTGCAAGATGAATAATGACATCAATATTATTTTGGATAATAATTTTTTTTAAGATATTGGTATTTTTCATATCAGCTTTTATAAAAAAAGCTTTTTTATTTATAAGTCTTTTGTGCCCTCTAGATAAATTATCAATAATAAATATTTTATATTTTTTTAGATTAATAAGTGTTTCTGTTACGTGACTTCCAATATAACCAGCGCCCCCGGTAATTAGTATATTTTTTACTTTCATTTAATTTATCAAATTTTATCGTACCGTATTATTTAAATTTTTTTTTTTCTAAAATATAAAAAACAGTTGAATTTAAAAACCAAGGTATAAATTTAAATGGAGTATAAATTTTTGATACAATTCTAAAATTTTCTATCAATTCTTTTTCTAGAGTTTGAAAATTAAATCCTTTATGAGACTCTTTTATATTTTCTGCTCTTTTAGCACTTATATTGAAAAAAGATGCTAAGAATAATTCTTTTATGCTGTAATCACTTTTTCTTTTAAACATAAATATTCTATTTAATTCTTTTAATATTAAAACTAAACCACCAATGATTGGTACAGAGACTATAAATTTTCCATTTTTTTTTAAAGTATTTTTTACTAAAAAAAATAATTCTTTTTTCTCTTCAATATTTAAATGCTCTAAAGTTTCAAAACTACATATCACATCAAATTTTTTTTCCTTAAGTTCTGATAAATTATTTATTAATTTGAATGTATCAAATTTTTTTAGTGAATATGGGTCATAACCACTTAAACTAAAATTCGCATATTTTTGACCTACCTGATTCAAAAAATACCCATCTCCACAACCGTAATCTAATAGAGAAATTTGATTTAAATCTGAAATCTTAGAAATTATTTCCACTGAAATATTTAATCTACTTCTGTGTGCAAACCTTGCTAAAAAATTTTTAGCATTCACGGTTTGATTTTCATAAGAAACGTTCATATTAAATTTTATTCTTCAATCACCCTTATACTTAAAAATGATAAAAAATGTTTTGAATATTATGTAAATATCCAAAATTATTGTCCAATTATTCAAGTACCATAAATCATATTCCATACGTTTTTTCATATTATCAGGGTTCGGTGTTGCACCTCTCAATCCATTGACTTGGGCCCATCCCGTTAATCCTGGATTGCATTTATGTCTCTTTAAAAAATTAAAGAATAATTTCGAATAATGTATATCATGTTCAACCATGTGTGGACGTGGACCAACAATTGACATATCACCTTTTAAAACGTTAAAAAATTGTGGCAGTTCATCAATACTGTACCGTCTAATAAATTTACCTGATTTTAACAATCTTTGATCATCCTTTATTACTTGCTTTGTTTTATCAAAATTTGTTTTTTTTAGAGATCTTAATTTATAAATTTTAAATCGTCTTCCATCCCAGCCAGTTCTATTTTGTGTAAATAATATTGGAAAACCATCTTCTAAGTATAAAGCAAGGACAGATATGATTAAAATTGGGCTTGATACAATCAAAAATATTATAGAAAAAAATTTATCAATTAATATTTTAATAAATAAATTTATTCCATAAAATCTTGAATATTCGAAAAATTCATATTCAAATTTATTTCCTAAAAGACTTTTACCTTTTAGATTAATTGATTTTTCTAAACTTACATTAAGAGTATCAACTGAGAATTGAATAATTTTATTAAAAGCATCTTCTTTATTTTTTTTATTTGCATTAATCACCCAAATTTGACCTAAAGAATGATATTCTAATATAGA
>CACGTU010000003.1 GCA_902576045.1 uncultured Pelagibacteraceae bacterium
TGTGGTTCCTTATAATACAAAAAATAGCGAGAAAATAAGCAATAATATTCCTATTGAAATATAAGTTAATTTAATATCACTTTTAAATTTAGATATAATTCTGTCAAACTTGGTTTCTTTCATAGTTAAATTTTCATTTAAACCTGTTTGAGTTGCAAATCCCTTGTTCCTACCAATTGACAAAAATTTATTTTTTCTGTGGTTTAATATTTCATCTTTTTCCATAGAGAGAAAAAAATTTAAGTTTTTATCTAATGATAATCGAACGTTGTCTAAAATTAAATCTCTATCTCTATGAGCTCCACCAATTGGTTCTGGAATAATTTCATCTATTATGTCTAAACTAAGTAAATCTTTAGATGAAAGTTTCATTGCTTTTGATGCCTCTAGAGTTTTTTTTGGATCACGCCAAAGAATTGTTGCACATCCTTCAGGAGAAATTACCGAGTAGATAGCATTTTGTAACATTAATACTTTATTAGATGATGCAAGAGCGATTGCGCCACCAGATCCACCCTCGCCAATTATCACGGAAATAGTTGGAACGGTTAGTTCCATACAACATTCAATAGATTTTGCTATGGCCTCTGCTTGACCTCTTTCCTCTGCTCCAACCCCTGGATATGCGCCAGGTGTGTCTATAAATGAAATTATGGGAATTCTAAACTTGTTTGCTAACTTCATAAGTCTAATTGTTTTTCTATAACCTTCTGGCCGCATCATACCGAAATTTCTCTCTATTCTTGTCTCTAAATTCTCACCTTTTTCTTGACCAATAACTAGTACTGACTTTCCATTGAATTTAGCAAATCCTGAAATGACAGACTTGTCTTCTCCATAATATCTATCTCCAGAAAGAGCTACGAACTCCTCGAACAAATTATCAATGAAAAATTTAGCTTTGGGTCTGTCTTCATGTCTTGCAACTAAAGCAGTTTGCCATGGGTCTAAATTTGAGTAAATCTCACTTAACTTTTCATCAATTTCTTTTTGGACTTTAGAAATTTTAGACGTATCAACTTCGGACAATCCCTCTTGATTATATGGGTCTTTTAATTGATCAAGTTCTGCTTCTAAGTTTTTTACTTCTGTTTCAAAATTTAGGTAATTTTTCATTTAAAGGCTTTATTATATCCAAAAAAGGCAATAAAATGTCTTAAAAATTTTATGTTTTTATGGGAGAGACTATTTTAGCGCCGAAGGAGCAACTTCCCCGGAAACTCTCAGGCAAAAGGACCATTCTTACATAATAATCTGGAAAGAGATTAAATCTCACCGACGGAGTAAAACTCTCAGGTTAATCAACAGATGGGGTTAAAATTAATTTAGTTTATGAAAGAAAAATTTATTAAAATAAATAATTTATCTGTTGATAAAATACTTGCTGATTTTATAGATAATGAGCTGTTATTAGATACAAATATAAGTCCTAAAAAATTTTGGGATGGTTTCGATAAGGCAGTGCATGAGCTTGCTCCAAAAAACAGAGAGCTTTTAGAAATAAGAGAAACCATACAAAAAGAAATAGATCTTTGGCACAAAAAAAATAAATTTGAAGAATTTAATTTAGAAGACTACAAAAATTTTCTAAAGGATATTGGTTACCTAAAGGAAGAAGGTCCAGAATTCAAAATTGAAACTAAAAATTTAGACACTGAAATTTCAAGTATAGCAGGACCTCAATTGGTTGTGCCGATAATGAATGCTAGATATAGTTTAAATGCAGCTAATGCGAGATGGATGAGCTTGTATGACAGTTTGTATGGCACTGATGTAATTGAGTCTGAAGAGAGTGGGAGTGAAAAATATGATCCTCTAAGAGGTGAGCAAGTAATTAATTATGCTAGAGATTTTTTAAATAAACATTTTCCTATAAATGATATTAGTTGGAGAGAAATCTCTGGATTTGAAGTTCATGATGGAAATTTAAAGATTAAAAAAGATAAAGATTTATTTGATTTAAAACAAAACGAAAAATTTACAGGTTTTAGAGGAGAAGCTTTAAAGCCCACTGCCGTTATATTAAATAATAATAATTTACATTTAGAAATTATCATAAATCCAAAAGCGTTTAGCGCAGCACAAGATACAGCCGGAATAAGTGATATTATAATAGAATCAGCAATTTCGACTATATGCGATCATGAAGATAGTGTTGCCGCAGTTGATGCAGAAGATAAGGTTGCATGTTACAGAAATTGGTTAGGATTAATGAAGGGAGATTTAGTTTCAATTTTTGAAAAACAAGGAAAACAATTAAAAAGAAAACTAAACCCAGATAGAAGTTATATATCTAACTCAGGAAAAAATATGAAACTTCATGGAAGAAGTTTGTTATTGGTTCGAAATGTTGGACACCTAATGACTAACCCGTCAATTATACTAAATGATGGATCTGAAGTTCCTGAAGGAATTTTAGATGCATTTATTACATCGGCAGCTTGCCTTCATGATTTAAAACGTAAAGGCAACTCTAGATCAGGTTCAATTTATATAGTTAAACCTAAAATGCATGGACCAGATGAAACAGCATTTACTGATATTATTTTTGGAAAAGTGGAAGAGGTTTTCGAATTAGAAAAGAATACGATTAAATGTGGAATTATGGATGAGGAAAGAAGAACCTCTGCAAATTTAAAGGAGTGTATTAGAACCTTAAAACATAGAGTTTTTTTTATCAATACTGGATTTTTAGATCGTACAGGCGATGAAATGCATACCTCAATGGAGGCAGGTCCTATGATTAAAAAAGGAGATATGAAAAAGTCAAAATGGATTGAAGCCTATGAAAATAATAATGTCGATATTGGCTTAAAATGTGGTTTTTCTGGTGTAGCTCAAATCGGTAAAGGAATGTGGGCAATGCCAGATAAAATGAAAGACATGATGGAGCAAAAAATTGGCCATTTAAATTCCGGTGCAAATTGCGCATGGGTGCCATCACCTACAGCTGCAGCATTGCATGCTTTACATTATCATGAAATTGATATTTTCAAAAAACATGAAGAACTAAAATCAAGATCTTCAGCAAAATTAGATGATCTTTTAGATATACCAATAGCTGATAGGCCAAATTGGTCTGTTGAGGAAATAGAAAATGAGATATCAAATTCGGCTCAAACAATATTAGGCTACGTAGTTAGATGGGTAGATCAAGGTGTAGGTTGTTCTAAAGTTCCAGATATAAATAATGTAGGTTTAATGGAGGATAGAGCAACTTTAAGAATATCTTCACAACATATCGCAAATTGGTTGCACCATGGATATTGCTCAAACAAGCAAGTGCTTGAAATCATGAAGAAAATGGCAAAGGTAGTTGATGATCAAAACAATAGTGATCCAAACTATGAAAACATGTCCCCGAAGTATTACAAATCGATTGCATTTAAAGCTGCTTGTGAACTTATCTTTCATGGTAAATCACAACCATCTGGTTACACGGAACCTCTTCTGCATTTAAACAGAATTATCAAGAAAAATTAAATTATTGTCCTAAATTTTTGCGATTTTTAAACGCTGAAATAAGAGTTCCATCATCTAAATTTTCAATTTCACCTCCAATAGGTAAGCCTTGTGCAAGTTTAGAAATTTTTACATCAATATTTCTTAGACTATCCTGTATATAAAAAGCTGTTGTTTGGCCTTCTACTGTAGCTGAGGTTGCTAAAATTATTTCATCAATATTATTTTTTTTTACTCTATGAATTAATGAGTCTATTAGTAAATCTTCTTTTCTTTGATTAGTTGAATTATCAATAGTGCCTCCTAAAATGTGGAAGTATCCTTGAAAGATACTAGAACTTTCAATTGCCCATTGATCTGCAATATTTTCAACAACACATATTTTGCTATGCTTATTTGTTATAAACTTACATGAATCATAATCGCATTCCAGTGATGAGGGTTTTAATGTTCCACATATTTTGCACCTTGAGACATTTTTGTAAACTTCGGTCAATGCTTTCGATAATGGTTTAAAAATCTCGTCACGATTATTTAATAGTTTTAATAAAATTCTTTTAGCTGATTTTGGACCAAGACCAGGTAACTTAGAAATTAATTTTATTAAAGTTTCAATCTCAGAAATATTTTTCATTTATTTTAAAGTGGCCACTTAAAACCAGGTATTCCAAATCCACCAGTTGCTTTTGATATTTCCTCGGAAGTTTTAGATTTAAGCTGTGATTTCGCATTATTATGTGCAGCTGTGATTAGATCTTGTATTATACCCTTCTCTTCCTTTAAAATTTCTTCACTTAACTGAATATTTGTCATTTCTCCATCACCATTCAGTGTAACTTTTATTGCATCTCCTCCAGAACTCCCTACTACCTCAATTTGCTTAATTTTTTCTTGGCTTTCTTTCATTTTTGCCTCAAGTTCTTTTGCTTTATCTAAAATCTTGCTAAAATCAGTCATTATTCTCCTTATCTATTTTTTTTACATCAACAAGTTCAGCGTCAGGTAAGATTTCTAAAACCTGTTTATAAATATTACTTTTTTTTACTTCCTCAAAAATTTGCTTCTGGTTAATTTGATTCTTCTCTTTTACTGAAACCTCTCCCCTTTTTTTTGACAGGGTAATTATCCATCTATTATTTGTCCATAAAAAAAGTTTATTTGATAATTCTTTTATAAAATCTTTATCTAATTTATCATTGAAAGATATTTCCATTCTACAATTCTCGAAAGAAACAAGATTGACATTTGTTTCTAATTCATATTTTAGTTGAACTTCTTTATACGTGTTACAAAAATTGAGTAACTCTTGAAAAGAATTTATTTCCGTTTTTTTTTTGTCTAATTCTAACTTAGGATCAATTTTATCTTCTTGGGCTACATTCTTAATCTGATTTACCATCTCTACAGATTTATCTATTTTTGTATTTTGTTTATCAACTGATAAATTTAATGAATGTTTGGGTATATCATCTTTGATTTTAAATCCTTTTAAATAAATTAATCTTGTTAGAAACATCTCAACAGATAAGTTTGGATTTGAAACAATTTCTAATTCATCAATAGTTTTAATTGTAAATTGCCAAAACAAAATAATCTCTTGAACATTTGTTTTATCAGCAATTTCTGAAATTTTTTTAAATTCATTATCATTAAGATTGAAATTTGTTCCACCAAGACTTATAGAATCGATATTTTTTATATAATAGAGCACCTCAAGGAAATCATTTAAAAATAATTTTGGGTCAATTCCTGCATCAAATGATTTTCTATAGTTTTCAATTACTTTTTTTTCATCACCTTTAAGTAGGTATTCGATTAATTCTATAATAAAACTTTTATCAAAATATCCAAAAATTTTTTGTGCTTTTTCTAAGGTTAATTCACCACTATCTTTATTACTCATCAATCCACGATCTAACAACGAAAGTGAATCTCTTACTGATCCCTCAGAAATTTTGACAATTAATCTTAATGCATCTTCTGAAACTAGTCCTTTTTCTTTTAAAGTAATATCTTTTAAATAATTAAACAGTTTATCAGACTGAATTCTAGATAAATCAAATCTTTGACATCTAGAAACTACAGTAACAGGTATTTTTTTTATTTCAGTCGTTGCAAATATAAATTTCAAATAACTTGGGGGCTCTTCAAGTGTTTTTAATAATGCATTAAATGCTTGTTTGCTAAGCATATGTACTTCATCGATAATGAATATCTTAAATTTTGCTGAGGTGGGACCGTATCTGGAAAATTCTATTAAATCTCTAATATCATCAACACCAGTTTTGCTAGCCGCATCCATCTCTAAAATGTCAATATGGTTTGAATCAGCGATAGATTTACAAGTACAGTTTTCACATGTTTGATAATTGCTAAGACCCTCAATACCATTTTTACAATTCAAAGCCTTTGCTACAATCCTAGCTAAGGTAGTTTTGCCTACTCCTCTGATGCCGGTAAAAAGATAAGCATTTGGTGTTTTTTCAGATTTAATTCCATTGACAATTGTTTCAATTACAACTTCTTGTCCAATTAAATCTTCAGGTATCTGAGGTCTGTATTTTAAAGCTAATACTTTTGAATTATTTGTCATTAATAAAAGGAGACCAACCAACCTGGAAAATACTCATTACCCTTGCTCTTTTTCAAGCCTGGGGGAGTTCATGGTAACTCCACCTGATTGGCCCCCAAAACTATTATACCAATAATTTTTTCTATTCTACAATAAAGTTAAACCTTATTTTTTTCTAATTTTATCAGCCTTATAAACACCTAGGACGTGCATATCTTCACAATGTAAACCTAATTCTTTTAACGAGTTTTTAATTTTATCCTCTTCAATATGACCCTCAATATCACATAGGAAAAAAAAGGAGGAAAAAGAATTCTTTTCAGGAAAACTTTGTAATTTTGTCAAATTTACCCCATTTAATGCGAAACCTGATAGCGCAGAGTATAATGCAGCAGGTTTACTTTTAAGTTTAAATAAAAATGATGTTAAAAAGTCCCCTCTATTAAATTCTGGCTGATAGATATCTTTTCCCATTAGTAAAAATCTTGTTACATTATTTTCATCATCTTGAATGTTTTTTGTAAGACTTCTAAATTATAAATTTCAGCACTCAGTAGTGAGGCAATCGCAGATTTAGTTTTATCTTTGTCCTCTGAAATATACTTAGCAGATCCAGCAGTATCAGCTCGTACATTTTCATTTAAATTATATTTTCTAATAAAGTTCGAGGATTGACTCAATGCTTGTGCATGTGAATATACATTTTTAATTTCGTTTATTTTAGAGCCTTTTACTCCAAGTAAATTGTGTTTTATTGGGAAAAAATGCTCTTCATAAATATTTAATCTATATTTGAATATTAAATACTCAACACCTATGTTGCCTGTGGTTTTATTTGACTCTGGTATAATTGCTTTAATTTCACTATTCTCACTCGATTTTTCAAAGCATTCATCAAAAGTTTTACAAGATATAGTTTCACAATCTGGATACATTTTTTTTGCACAGCTTTCACTGTAACTTCCAGGTATTCCTTGATAAGCAATTTTCATATTTTATTTCTTATATTCCATTAAATTTTTTAATTCTAGATAATCCTCTTTTGTATCAACTCCGATTGGTATTGTATTTGCATAAGCAACATCAATATTTATGCCATTCTCTAAAGCTCTTAATTGTTCAAGTTTCTTAACTTTTTCATTCTCAGTTTGATTTAATTTTACAAATTTTTTGAGAATAGATTTTTTATAAATATAAATACCTATATGTTGATATATATAATTATTTTTTTTAGCGTCAATAATTCTCTCAAACTTTACCGCTTTTGAAATACTTTTTTTTTGCAAATCTTCATGGGTCACAACTTTAACTATGTTTGAGTTGCTGTATTTTTCTTGCTTTGATGTATCTATTTTACATGCTAGTGTTGCTAGATCTGAATTACTATTTACTGTTTGAAAATTTAAATTTTTAATATCAGATATATCAATTAGCGGCTCATCTCCTTGCAAATTAATTATGTAATCAACTTCATTTTCTAATTTAATTTTCTCGAGAGCCTCTGCAATTCTATCCGTACCAGTATTATGTTCTTTGCTTGTAAGTATTGATGTTCCTCCATTTTTTTGAACTTCACTCATGATTTCTTCATCGCAGGTAGTTACAAAAACATCTCCAATTCCACATTCAATTGCCTTTTCATAAACATGCATAATAATTGATTTATTATTAATTTTTAGAAGAGGCTTGTTAGGTAGTCTTGTAGCTCCGAGCCTAGAAGGAATTAAAATTATACTTTTTACCATAAATTCTAAGTATTATGCGTCTTTCAGACGCAAAATTAAAAATTAAATTTAGTATTTTTTAAGTTTATCATGTTATACGACCATATTAATTAAAAATCATGGACTCATTTGAAGTAAATAAAATTATTGCTGCAGTTCTGCTTGTGGCTCTATTAGTTATTGGTATAGGTAAAATAGCTGACTTAGTGTTCTTTATAGAAAAGCCTGAGAAAGCTGGTTACAAAGTTGAATTACCTGATACGGAAAATAGTTCTCAAAGTGTGATAGCTGCTGAGGTTGAAGAAGTTGATATTTCAGCTCTTTTAGCACTTGGTACAGTTGAACATGGAGAAAAAGTTTTCAAAAAATGTACAGCTTGTCATGTAGTGAATAAAGGTGGCGCAAACAAAATTGGACCAGTACTTTATGGTGTATTAGGAAGACAAGTTGCTGCGATCAGCGATTATAAATATTCAAAGGCAATGTCGAATTATGATAAAAATTGGACTTTTGAAGAGATGAATGGTTATTTAAGAAAACCTCAATCTTATATAAAAGGTACTAAAATGGCATTTGCGGGTTTAAGAAAAGAAAAAGATAGAGCTTCTGTTATACTGTACTTAAATCAAAATTCAGATAATCCACTTCCTTTACCTTAATTTATCAAAACAATATAACAAAATACTTTTTTGAACATGCACTCTATTAGCTGCTTGTTGCCAGACATGAGATTTTTTTCCTAAGAATACTTCATTAGTAACTTCATTTCCTCTAGGTAAACAGTGAAGAAAAATTACATTTTTTTTTGCACTTTTTAATAACTTTTCATCTATTTTAAATTTTTTAAATTCTTTATTTTTTTTACTAATATTCACACGATCGTTTAGAGAAATCACTTTATCTGAAAAAATTACATCAGCATTTTTTACTGCTTTTTTTGGGTCATGAAAAATATTAATATTTCTTTTGTTCTTCTTAACCCAATCCATAACAAACTTTTTAGGTTTATAATTTTTTGGACATCCAACATTTAACTGAAAAGAAAATTTTACACTTGCAGCAATCAAACTATTTAGAACATTATTACAATCACCTATCCAAGATATATTTAGTTTTGAAATTGGTTTTTTTTTTATTTCCTCAACTGTAAAAATATCTGAGAGGATTTGTGTAGGATGAGATGATGGACTTAAGCCATTGATTACTGGAATATTTGAGTATTTACAAAATTCTTGTATTTTATGATCACTATCTGTTCTAAGCATAAAGCCATCACCATAAGTGGATAAAATTTTAGATGTATCTGCAAGGCTCTCTCCACCTTTGCCCAAATGAATTTCTTTAGATTTTAGAGTTAATGTGCCACCACCTAATTGTTTTATAGCAAGATAAAAACTTAGTCTTGTTCTGGAACTAGGTTTTTCAAACATTTGTATTAATAACTTTCCATGAAGAGGTTTATCTTTATCAATGTCAAGTGTATTTAAATTTTTTCTTTTATTTTTTCTTATTTTTGCATCATCTAAAATTTTTCGAAGATCTTTTGATGGTATATCTTTTATATTAATAAAATGTTTCATTTTTTATAATTTTTACAAACTTTTTTTATTATTTTTAAAGCAATGTTAATCTCTGATTTTTTCACATTAAGTGGAGGCAATATTCTTATTACATTTTCTGCTGCGCGTATTGTAAGCAACTTATTGTCCATTAATTGTTGTATAAATTTTGTCTGATCAAAATTCAATTGTAAACCAATTAATAAACCTCTACCTCTTACTTCTTTAATAATTTTAGGAAATTGTTCTTTAATTTTATTTAATTCTAAATGAAAAAATTTTGATACTTTTTTAACATTTTGTAAAAATCCTTTTTTTAAAATTTGATCAAGTACTGCATTGCCAACAGTCATTGCTAACGGATTACCACCAAATGTTGAACCATGGGTTCCAGGAGTCATTCCTTTTGCAACTTTTTTTGTAATTAAAACTGCACCAATCGGAAACCCTCCACCGATACCTTTTGCTATAGGAACAATATCAGGTTTAACTTTCGCAGATTCAAACGCAAGAAAAGTACCCGATCTCCCAATACCACATTGAACTTCATCCAAAATAAGCAAAATACCTTTTTTGTTGCATAGTTTTCTTAACTCCTTAATACAAAAATCTGGAATAGTTTTGATGCCACCCTCTCCAAGAATTGTTTCAACCATAATAGCAGCGGTATTTTTATTTATTAATTTCTGCAATTTTTTGTGATTCCCAAACTCAAAGTGGTCAAAACCTGGAACTTTTGGTCCAAAACCCTCTGTCATTTTTTTTGATCCACTAGCACTTATTGCTGCAATAGTTCTTC
The DNA here is from genome assembly GCA_902576045.1 of uncultured Pelagibacteraceae bacterium. Lineage (GTDB taxonomy): Bacteria > Pseudomonadota > Alphaproteobacteria > Pelagibacterales > Pelagibacteraceae > Pelagibacter. The sequence goes on from CACGTU010000003.1 coordinate 10,117, forward strand.
CATGAAATGAATTTTTAATACATATAATTCTATTTTTATTTGGCTTTCCAATCGAATAAAAATATCTTCTTGCAACTTTTATAGCTGCTTCAGTTGCCTCTGCACCACTATTCTGAAAGATTACAGCATCTGCAAATGTATTTTTCGTGAGTCTTTTTGCTAAATTTTCCCCTTCAGGAATTACAAATGCATTAGATACATGCCAAAGTTTTTTGGCTTGATTTTTTAATTTTCCATACAAATATGGATTTGCGTGACCAAGAGAGTTTACAGCTATTCCCTGGACAAAGTCTAAATACTTTTCTCCTTTTGATGAATAAAGAAAACTACCAATTCCTTTTTTGAAGTATAAATTTCTTCTTTTGTAATTATTTGCTAAAAAGCTTTTGTTCATCAATTGTTACTTTGTTCAATATTAATTTTTACAAGTCGTTATATTGCAACCATAGGTTATTATTAAATAAATTATTAACTTGTTAAAAAAACCAAAATTTGTCTTGTCTTTTAGGTTATTTATGTTTCAACATAATGTTATATAAATAATATAAACTACAAAATGTAGTAAAATATGAGTTGGACAGAAGAAAAAGTTAATAAATTAAAAGAGTTATGGGGTAAGGGCCAAACTGCAAGTCAGATTGCTGAAATAATCGGGGGTATAAGCAGAAATGCAGTTATCGGTAAAGCTCATAGGCTAAATTTGTCTGCAAAAATAAAAACTAGATCAGCTATTAATTTTAACAATTCTCAAAAAGCAAATGAGAACAATTCTGTAAAGAGAGGAAGAAAAAGTAAATTTAGATCTTTACTTTTAAATAAAGATTTCGAACCAGCTAAAAATTTGCAACTTGAGGAGCTTACTGAAGATACATGCAAATATATGGAAGGGCATCCAGATGAGAAAAATTCATCTTTTTGTGGAAGAAAAACTGTTGAAAAGTTTTCGTACTGCCCACTTCATTTAATGGTTGTTTTCCAACCAAAAGGTAAAAAAGACGATGTTGTTGAAAAAGAAGATGACGTTCCGCAGTTCATAGAGAAAAAAATTAAATCAGCCTAATTTAAAATCTTTTCTTTAGCTTTCTTAAATTCCTCGTCTGAAATTATGCCCCGCTCTTTGAGTTTATTCAAATCGTTTATTTGATCAATTAAATTTGAATTAGAATTTGGGATTTTTACATTTTGCTCGGTGTCACTTATACCTACTTTTTCATCTTCAGATTTATCTTTCATATTTTGTTTTGCCTCTATACCTCTACTAATAGCTTTGCCTGAAATTATAATAACTGTAGCAAAAATGATAATTGCAATACCGAAAACTAGATAATTTAACATTAGGTGGTCTCTTGATTGTTTTTTCTAGTGTATTGACCACCAGATCTCCAATTATAACTGTATTTTTCAATCTCATCTTCAAACTTTTTGTTTGCATTAAATCCAAGATCAAAATTAGTTTTATACTTTTTTGAAGGAATATTGTCATATTTCAATAATATTAATTGATCAGAGGTTAACAATGGTTTTGGCATAAGGCCTAAAAAAACTGCTGTCATTTTTGCAATTGGAAGAGGCATTGGTATAAGTAAACGTTTTTTTTTTATAGATTTTAATATTTTTTTTAAAATTTCTTTAAATGATAACACCTCGGGACCGATACATTCTATTGTTTCATTTTTAATTTCTTTTGAAATCATTTGGTATATTATTTCAGCCAGATCTGAAACATGTATCGGAACAAATTTTGTTTCACCATTGTAATATAAGGGCATAATTGGTAATTTAGATAACAAAGACATAAAGTTAGTTGTAAAATTATCATCAATTCCATAAACAATTGAAGGTTTAAGAATTAAAGAATTTTTAAAATTTTTTTTAACATTGTTTTCACCATCAAGTTTACTTTTTGCATAAACACTATTTGAGGCGTTTTCTACTCCCAAAGCTGAGATATGAACGAATTGATCAATTTTTTTTTCTTTAGCAATTTTAGATAGAATATTTGGTAATACCGAGTGTATCTTATTAAATTGGCCTTTGTTTTTTTCATACAAAATACCAACAAGATTAATACACACTGAGCAGCTGTTAAACAAATCCTTAATTTTTCTCTCATCAAGACTCTGTAATTCTACCAATTCTAAATACCCAGGATTGGCTTGGGTTTTCAATTGAAAGCCTTTCTGATGAATATTTCTTGTAACAGCTACTACTTTGTAGTTATTTTTGGTAAGTTTCCTAATAAGATTTCGCCCAATATTTCCTGTGGCGCCAAAAACTAGAATTTCTTTAGGTTTCATATATATACTTTTCTAAAATGAATGTTGATATTAAATTACATAAGTTAGATTTACCAGATGATTTAGCTTTTAGTGACAAAATTGCAATCGATTGTGAGTTCATGGGACTTAATGTTGAGAGGGATAGATTATGTTTAGTTCAAATCTCAAGTGGAAATAATGATGCCCATATCGTTCAGCTGGATAAAGAAAATTATAATGCACCAAATTTAAAAAGAGTTTTAAATGATAAAAGCATAAATAAAATTTTTCATTTTGCTAGGGCAGATTTACTGTTTATAAAAAAATATTTAAAAGTAAATGTTGAAAATGTAAATTGTTCTAAGATAGCATCAAAATTAGCTAGAACATTTTCTGAAAAACATGGGCTAAAAGATCTTATAAAAGAGTTTATTGGAGTAGATGTAAGCAAACAATTACAAACATCTGATTTTGGAGGGGAGATCTCAGACAAACAACTTAAATATTGTGCTAATGATGTTATATACTTACACAAGATTTTTGAAGGGCTAGAAAAAATACTAATACGAGAAAAAAGAATAGATTTATATAGAAACACAATAAAATTTATATCAACTAGGGTTGATCTAGATCTTGCATCATTCAAGGACGATATCTGGTCTCATTAAATGAATAAAACTAAATATAGAAAAATTGCTAAAGAAGTAATTCAAAACGAAATAGAAGGTTTAAAAAAATTAAAATCGTCAATTGGATTTTCTTTTGAACAAATAATCAAAACAATATTAAATTGTAAAAGTGGAAAAGTAATTGTTTCTGGAGTTGGAAAAAGTGGAATTATAAGCAAAAAATGGGCTGCAACTTTTTCATCTACTGGAACACCATCATTTTTTATGGACGCCTCAAATGCATCTCATGGTGACATGGGTCAAATAAATTCGAATGACGTGGTAATATTGATTAGCTTAAGTGGGTCATCTAATGAATTGAGAAATATCATTCAATTTTGTTCAAGAAACAGAAGCATAAAACTAATTGGGATTACCTCAAATAAACAATCAATATTATATAAAAATTCAGACATTAAAGTTTTAATTCCAAATGTTAAAGAGGCGGGACCAGGGAACTTTGTGCCAACTTCAAGTACCACAAATCAACTTGCCCTTGGTGATGCAATAGCAATTACATGCATGGTCTCAAAAAAATTTGGTAAATTAGATTTTAAAAAATACCATCCTTCAGGATCATTGGGTACAAAATTAAAAACTGTTGAAGATATTATGCTAACAGGAAATAAGATTCCTTTTGTTAAACATGATATCACAATGAAAAATGCTCTAAATATTATTTCTAAAAAAGGATTAGGTGTTTTACTTGTCAGAAAAAATAATTTCACAACTGGTATTATAACTGATGGTGACATTAAAAGAATAAGCCAAAAAAATTTTGATTTTCAAAAAGTAAAAATTAGTTCTGTTATGAAAAAGAATCCAATAAGCATAGAAAAAGATGCTCTTGCCGCAAAAGCCTTGGAAATAATGAATACTAACCGTATTACGAGTTTATGCGTTCATAATAGAAAACAAAAAAATATAACGATTGGAATTATACATATTCATAACATTCTTAACGCAAATATAAGTTAGATGTCATCAAAGTCAGCAATTCAGTTAATTATTTTAATAATTATCTTTATTATTCTTGGGGGTGTTTATCTAAAATATTTTTCAAAAGAAAAAATTATTGTTGATCAAACTCTTCAGCAAACTGGGAAAAAAATAAATATAAATTCGCAAAATAATAATAAAAATAAAGACGAAAGTGAAAGTGCTAATTCCGCTAATAAAGATAAATCAAAAAAAGAAAAAAATATTGAAAACAATAAAACAGATTTAGAAGAAAAAAGTGTAAAAAAGAATGAAAAAAAAAATAAAGCGCCAAATACGAATAAAAAAAAAGATAACGAAATCCCAAATATTGTAAAAGATGTTGAGTACTTAACTACCGATAAAAATGGTAATAAATATAAAATTCTAGCAACGTCTGGTAGAACTAATCAAGACAATAAAAACATATTAGATCTTGATAATGTGAGTGGTGAGATTACCTCTAATCAAAGATCAACTATTTATATTGTGTCAGACTTTGCTGAATATAACTCATCAACTTTAGGATCAAAATTTTATAAAAATGTGGTGATAAATTACGAGGACAAACAGATAACTTGTGAAAATTTTGATATAAATATGGATACAAATATTGCAATAGCTTATAATAATGTTCTAGTAACCGATGCTAAATCAAGTATGAAAGCAGGAAAAATAACTTTAAATATAGAAACAAAAGAAATAGATATAAATCCTGATAGAAGTGGAAAAAGTAAAGTGCAAATAAATACTAAACAATAATGGCAGTTATTAAAAAATTTAGAATCAAAAGCTTTAAGGAACAAGAAACACTTGTTGAGTTAAATAAAGTCTCAATGTTTTACAACAAAAGACAAATATTAAATGATCTTAATTTAAAGATTAATAGAAATGAAGTATTAGGAATGCTTGGTCCAAATGGTGTTGGTAAATCTACTATATTCCATATTATCACAGGATTAAAAGATCCTAGTTATGGAAAAGTTTTGATTAATAATGTTGATTGTACAAATATTCCAATTTACGAAAGAGCCACTAGATTTAAACTTGGATATGTTCCACAATATGGTGGCTTTATTCAGGATTTAAATCTTTTTGAAAATTTAAAACTTGTTGCTGAAATTCATATAAAAGAAAAAGATCTTAGACAAACAAAGATTGAGAAAATTGTTTCTCAGTTTGAGTTTGACTCGCTTTTAAAAATTAAAGCAAAACATTTATCAGGAGGTCAAAAGAAAAAATTAGTTATTGCAATGGCTCTAATAAATGATCCAAATATTTTACTTCTAGATGAACCTTTTGCAGCATTGGATATATTGACAATAAAAATGTTACAGGAGATAATTGTAAATTTACAATCAATGGAAAGAATAACTGTAGTGGTATGTGACCACCAGGCAAGAGATCTTTTAAGCTGTGTTGATAGAGCAATTGTGTTATCAAATGGAAAAATTATTGCATCTGGAAGTCCTAATGAAATAATCAATGATACAAATGCAAGATCAGCTTATTTTGGTGATGAATTTAAAATAAATTAATTCATAAATGCCAAATCAGATAAAAATATTTAATACAATTAAACCATTTAATAAAACGATAGAAGTAACATCGGATAAAAGTTTATCAATAAGAGCAATTTTATTAGCGAGCCAAGCAATTGGTGTTTCTACAATATCAAATCTACTGGAGTCTGAAGATGTATTAAATGCAATTAGATCCATAAAAAAACTTGGAATAAAATGTAAGAAAATAGGTAATCAATATAAAATTCTCGGATATGGGTTAAATGGCTTTGAGATAAAAAAAAATACAATAATTGATGCAGGAAATTCAGGAACATTTGCACGGTTAATATTAGGTTTGTTAGTTAAATCAGAAAACACTGTAAAAATTATTGGAGATAAAAGTCTATCAAAGAGGGATTTTTCAAGAGTTACAGAACCACTAAAAAAATTTGGAACAAATATAAAATCAAAAAAAAACTCATTACCAGTTGAAATATTAGGTACTGACTTTTTAAGACCAATTAATTATTTTGAAACAAGAGGTAGCGCACAATGCAAAAGTGCTATAATGCTTGCAGCTTTAAACACGCCTGGAACAACTATTATTAAGGCAAAGAAATCAAGAAATCATACTGAGCTTTTATTAAAATATTTAAAATTACCTATTAAAATAAAATCAAATAAAGATTTTGATTTTATAGAAGTTACTGGACTTAAACAATTTAATGCTTTTAATTATGTAGTTCCAGGGGATATTAGTTCAAGTGCTTTCTTTATAGTTTTAACAGCTCTTTCAAAAAATTCTAAAATTAGAATTAAAAATATAAATATTAATAAAAGTCGAACTGGAATAATTACAATTTTAAAAAGAATGAATTGTAAAATTAGTTTAAAGAATAAAAAAATATACAAAGGCGAAGAAACTTCAGACATAGTGGTTGAAAGTTCAAAAAATATTAAAGGTTTCAGTTGCCCTTCATCTTTAAATAGTGCAGCAATAGATGAATTCTTGGTAATTTTTTTAATAGCGGCAAAAGCAAAAGGTACATCTAGTTTTAAAAATTTAGGAGAGTTAAATAAAAAAGAAAGTCCAAGATTAGATATTGCTGTAAGTTTTCTAAAGAATATTGGAGTTAAAGTTAAAAGAAACAAGAATAATATAAAAATATTTGGCAATCCAAATCTTGAGCTTACAAAAAATATTTATATTAAAAATTATTTAAAAGATCATAGAGTTTTTATGATGTCATGTATCGCTGCATTATCCTTCGGTGGTAAATGGAAAATAAACGACAAAGATTCGATTAATACATCATTTCCAATATTTCTTAAAATTTTAAAAGATTTAGGAGCAAAAATAAATTGAGAAAAATTAAAAAAAAAATTGAATTTAAAATTGCTGCGGATGGAAGTAGCGCTTCAGGAAAAACAACTGGTGGTAAACTAATTGCAAAAAAATTAAAGATGAAATTTCTTTCAAGTGGTACTCTGTATAGATTTTGCGCCCTTAAAACTTTGGAAAATAAAAATACATACAATGAAAAATTTATTAACAAAATTGCTAATTCAATTACTTTAAAAAAATTACAAAGTAAAAAACTCTATAGCCCTGAGGTAGCAAAATTGTCATCAATAATTGCAAAAAAACCTTATGTCAGAAAAGCTCTAAAAGGATTTCAAATAAATTTTATTAAAAAATCTAAATTAGTGGTTGTTGAAGGAAGAGATATAGGTTCAAAAATATTGCCAAATGCTGACCTAAAACTTTTCTTTACTTGTTCTACAAAAGAAAAAGCAAAAAGAAGACTTAAGGAGTTTAAAAATATAAATAAAAATGTATCATTAAAAAAAGTTGAAAAAGCCTTGATTCAAAGGGATAAAGAAGACACTAAAAGAAAAATAAGTCCCTTGATTATGACCAAAAATGCTGTATTAGTCGACACCACTAAATTAACAATTAAGCAAATGGAGGCAAAACTTATAAATTTAGTAAAAAACTCGATTAAAAAAAAATATGGAAATCTATAAAGACCTTAGTACACCAGCATCACAGCTATTTGAAAAATTATTAAACAGCCAATTATCAAAAAATAAAATAGAAGAAGGTAAAATTATTGAAGGTAAAATCACTAAGATTACTGACAAATATGTGTTCTTATTCATACCTGGTCTAAAAAGTGAGCCTGTTATTGATATTAATGAAATGAAAATGATTGGCATGCAGGATAAAGTTGCAGAAGGTACCTCAGTGTCAGTTCTTCTTGAAAAAATTGAGGACAAAAATGGTGATGTGGTAGTTTCTGCTCAAAAAGCACAAAAGATTAAAGGTTGGTACGAATTGGAAAAAGCTTATGAAGATAACCAATCTATTAATGGAAAAATAACTTCAAAATGTAAAGGGGGAGTTATAGTAGAACACATTGAAACTGGTTCTTTAATGTTCTGTCCTGGTTCACAAATTTCAGATAAACCAATGAAAAGTATAGATCACTTAATTGGTGTAGAACAAAAATTTGCGATTATAAAATTAGATAAAGTAAGAGGAAATGCATGCGTATCCAGAAGACAAATAGTTTCTTCTCATAAAAAAGAGGATAAAGCTAAAATTATAGAAAAATTCAAAGTAGGTGACATTATTAAAGATGCCGTAGTCAAAGGATACTCTTCTTTTGGATGTTTTTTTGAAGTTAATAACGAGATAGATGTATTGGTTCATCTTCAGGAAATTTCTTATTCAAGAGTAAATCACCCAGACGAAATATTTAATATTGGTGAAAAACATGACTTAAAAGTTATTTCAATAGATATGGAAAAACTTCAAATTGGTTGTTCAATTAAACAGTTGTCTCCAGATCCTTTTGAACATATTTCAAACTATGAAATTGGAAAACCTTATAAAGTTAAGGTGGTTAAAATTACAGATTATGGTTGTTTCTGCGAGCTGGAACCAGGTCTTAGTACATTATTACACAGTAGTGAGATTAGTTGGACAAAAAAAAATATTTCACCTAAGAAATTATTTAAAGTTGGTGATCAGATTGATTGCGTAATTACTGAAATTGATAAAGATAAAAGAAGAGTTGCAATTTCTCATAGATTAACAAATGAAAACCCATATACAACTTTAGAAAAAAAATATCCAGTTGGTTCAGATATAGATGGTGTTGTAACGAGTGCAAATGAATATGCTCTTTATGTGAAGCTTGGAGATTTTGACATTGACGGTTTCTTACACTCAAATGATCTTTCATATTCTGGCAAACCTGAAGATGAATTAAAGAAACATAAAAAAGGTGAAAAGTTAAAAGTAAGAGTTTTAGAAATTAAGAAAGAAGAACAAAAAGTAAGAGTTGGGTTAAAACAGTTAGAGAAAGACCCATTTGATTTCTTTAAAGGAAAAAAAGTTAATGATATTATAACTGTTCAAGTTATATCATCTGATAGCAAAGGCTTAATGGTGAAACCAGAGGGTTGTGATTTGGAATTTTTAATTAAGAAATCCCAAATCGCAGTAAGTGCTGCAGATGCAAGACCTTCAAGATTTGTAGGAGGTGAAAGAATAGACTCTGCAATTTCAGAAATAAATTTTGATAAAAGAAAAATAAATTTCAGTATTAAATTACTTGAAGAGCTTCAAAACAAAGAAGCCGTTGACAAATTTAGCTCACCACTTTCAGGTAAGAATCTTCCATTTTCATCGCTTTCTGAAAAATTAGACGATAAAAAGAAAAAGGAAACTGAATAAAAAATAAATTGTCAGTAGTAAAATCAGACTTAATCAAAGAACTCGCCGACAACTACCCAAATTTTCTAAGAAAAGATCTAACTAAGTTAGTTGATATAATTCTTTATGAAATGCAAAATTCATTAAAGCGTGGTGAAAGAGTCGAATTAAGAGATATTTTTACTTTAGATCCAAAAATACAAAAAGAAGGTATAAGAAGGAACCCAAAAACAGGAGAGAAAGTATTTGTTAAAGAAAAAAAGAGCGTTTTATTTAAGATGTCAAAAGAATGGGCCAACAAAATAAATGAAAAAGAATAAGATATTCGTTGCTTGCGATACAACAAATATAAAAAAAATTAAAGAAATAATTAATAAAACCCAAAATTCAAAATTAAAGGTCGGTTACAAATTTGGTCTTGAGTTTTTAAATTCAAAAAATGGAAGAACTTTTGTTTCAAAAGTAAAAAATAAAACAATTTTTGCCGACTTGAAACTTCATGATATTCCAAATACCTGTGCGTCAACTATTAAAGCAATAAAAGACCTGAAAGTTGATTATTTAACAATTCATATAAGTTCTGGTTTAGATGCTCTTAAAGCTGCAAAAAAAGTATCTGGAAAAATTAAATTAATTGGTGTAACAATTTTAACTTCATTAGATAATAAGGCTTTGAAAGAAATTGGCTTTAATAAAGACGTTAAAAAAATAGTGCATCATCAAGCAAGATTAGCAAGTAAAGCTAAACTTGATGCCATAGTGTGTAGTGCTCAAGAAGTAAAAATAGTAAAAAAAGTATTTAAAAAAGAAATAATAACTCCGGGGATAAGATTTAGTTCAAATACAAATGATCAAAAAAGAACTTTAAGTCCAAAACAAGCATTTAAAAATGGGAGTGATTGGCTAGTTATAGGAAGACCCATCACAAAAGGAAATATTAGAAAAAATATCCAAACATTAATAAAACACTTAAATTAAAATGGATGCAAAGATTTGTGGTGTCAAAGATCCAAAAACTTTAGACTATATAATTAATCATAATTACCCCCCAAAGTTTATTGGATTTATTGCTAACTACCCAAAATCAAAAAGGTATTTAGAATTTAATCAACTCAAAGAAATTTTAAATGTTGATAAAAAAAATATCAATTTTGTTTGTGTGTTAGTGGAACCTGATGACGAAACACTTGAAAAAATAAATAAGTTAAGTTTTGATTATCTCCAACTCTATAAAGTTTCACCAGATAGGACAAAAAAAATAAAAGAATTATTTGATATAAAAATAATTACTGCTCTTACAATAGAAGATATTAATGATGTTTTGATTTATAAACAATATGAGAAAATTTCAGATATAATTTTATTTGATAGTAAAGGTTATGAAAAATCTGTTGGCTTTAATCATGAACTGCTAAATGAAGTGCCTGCATCAATAAATAAAATGTTAGCAGGTAACATTAAGTATAATGATAGGCTTGATAAATATATTAAAATAACAGATATTATTGATATTTCAGGAAGCTTGGAAACCACTGGAGAAAAAGATATTTCTAAAATTAATATTTTTTTAAATAACATAAAAAAATTAAATGATGAAACTTAAAAAAAATATTCCACTTATTGATCAACATGATAAATATGGTTTCTGGGGCGGTAAATTTGGTGGAAGTTATATTCCTGAAACATTAAAAAAACCTGTAGATGATCTTACAAAAGAATTCTCTAAATTAAGAAAAAACAAAAACTTTATAAAAAAAAGGGACTTTTATTTCAATAATTACATTGGTGTACCTACTCGTTTTATTAAATTAGAAAATCTTTCTAAGCATTTAGGTGGTGCTCAAATTTGGGCTAAAGTAGTTTCTGACGCAAATGGTGGTGCTCACAAAATATATAATGCTACTGTTCACGCTTTACTTTGTAAAAGTATGGGAAAAAAATACATTGTTGGTGATACTGGAGCAGGATACGCAGGCAAGATGTTAAGCATGGCTGCAAAAAAATTTGGGCTTAAATGCAAAATATTTATGGGGGCTAAAGACATTAAACGTCAAAAGCCAAATTGCGATGCCATGAAAAAAAATGGTGCTGAGATTGTCCCAGTTACAACGGGGAGTCAAACTTTAGTTGATGCAGTTAGTGAATGTATGAGATACTGGGTATCAAATTGTGATACTACTCATATGTGTGTAGGTTCTACAGTTGGTCCAAATATATTCGTAAAAATTTGTGGCTGGAGTACAGCACAAATTTCAAGAGAATTAAAAAATCAAATAAAGATTCAATTTAAAAAAATTCCAAAAAAAATTAAATTGATTAATTGTGTTGGTGGTGGAAGTTCAGCTTATGGATTCTGGAGCGAATTTATCGATTTTCCAAAGTCTCAAATTGAATTAATAGGTGTTGAAGCAGGAGGTCCTAAAAACTCAAAATTACATGCAGCCCCATTAAGCAGAGGAGCAAAATTAGGAGTGTTGCATGGGGCAGCCTCATACGTTTGTCAAAATAATGAGGGACAAATAAATGAGACGGAGTCTATAAGTGCTGGATTGGATTATCCTGGGGTAAGTCCAATCCATTGTTTTCTAAAAGATACAAAAAGAGCAAGATACACATATGCAACAGATGAAGATGCATTGAATGCTTATAAACTTGTTACAAAATTCGAGAAACTTAACCCAAGTTTAGAACCCAGTCACGCATTTGCAGAGGCAATTAGGATTGCGCCAAGATTAAACAAAGATACTGTCATAATTGTAAATTCATGTGGAGACGCCAAAAAAGATAGGGATATTTTGAAAAAAAGATTAGGAAAAAGAATATGATTAACCCAATAAACTTGGCCTTTAAAAATGCAAAAGAAAAAAAAAGACCAGCTTTATTAACCTATACCGTAGCAGGCGATAACACTAAAAAGAAATCTTTAGAAATATTAAAATCAATTTCAAAGGATATTGATATTTGTGAAATTGGATTTCCTCACAACACACCCATAGCTGATGGAGGTCAAATTCAGACAAGCGCATATAGAGCGCTGAAAAATGGATTAAAAATTTCTGATGTGTTTCAAATAGTTAATGATTTTAAAAAAACAAAAAATTCAAAACCAGTAATATTGATGGGTTATTACAATATGATTTATCAATATGGGGAAAATAATTTTATTAAAAAATGTAAAAGTTCTGGAGTAAATGGATTAATTGTTGTTGATTTACCTTGGCCAGAAAATAAAGGATTTGCAAAAAAGTGTAAAGCTAAAGCTATTAGCTTTGTACAATTACTATCTCCTACTACATCTAAAGAAAGACTAAAAAATATAATTAAAGATTCTCATGATATGATTTACTATATAAGTATGTTATCAACTACAGGAGGGAAGCTTAAAGTATCTCCAAAACAAATTTTAAATAATTATAATAAAATAAAAAAAATTGATCCAAAAAAGAATTGTGTAATTGGCTTTGGAATAACTGAAAAAACTATTGCAAAGTTAAGATCTGCTGACGGATTGGTGGTTGGAAGTGCTATTTGCAAAGAAATAACAAGGAGTTTAAACAATAGACAAAATCCTGTCACAAATGTAAGTAAAGTGGTGGCTAAATTAAGAAATAAAATTTCATGAACTGGTTAACAAAAGCAATTAAATTTGGTGAAAAAATAAAAAAGGTTTTAAAGAAAAGACCTTCAAAAGAAGATATTGAGAATTCAGATTGGACGAGTTGTTGCAAAGGTCCTGTTTTAAAAAAAGAACTTGAAGATAATTTATGGGTATGTGGTTCTTGTGGTAAACACCATCGAATAAGTTGTAGACAAAGATTTGACATTTTATTTGGTAAGAATGCTTATGAAATTCTTGAAACGCCTATACCAGCTGAAGATCCTTTAAATTGGGTCGATACAAAATCTTATAAAGATAGGTTAAAGGCCGCTAGAAAGAAAACTAATCAGAACTGTGCTGTAATGATTGCAAGAGGAAAAGTTGATGGAATTGAAATCACTGCAGGTGCAATTAATTTTGATTTTATTGGTGGATCAGTGGGAGCAGCGGAAGGGGAAGCTATTATTTATGGCGTTCAACACGCAATAGACAATCAAACTCCATATGTTTTCTTTCCTTGTGGGGGTGGCCAAAGAATGTTCGAGTCGCCTATTGCATTAGCAAATATGACTAGAACAACCTTGGCAATTAATGAATTAAAGAAAAATAATTTACCTTACTTAGTTTGTTTTACTGATCCAACTGCAGGAGGTATTACAGCATCATTTGCAATGTTAGGTGATATTCATTTTGCTGAACCTGGATGCTTGATTGCATTTGCTGGTAAAAGAGTAATTCAAGCAACAGTTAAAGAGGAATTGAGCGCAGACTTTCAAACGTCAGAGTTCGTCGAAAAACATGGATTTGTTGACAGAGTTATTCAACGGAAAGATATAAAAAAAGAAATCAGCACCCTTTTATCAATATTGCTTAAGAGAGAAACTGAGTTAAATTCAGAAAAATTAAATGACTCTTCAGACAATATTGAACCGCTTACAAAAGCTGCATCCTAAAGAAATAGATTTAAGTTTAGATAGAGTTAAAAATCTTTGCAAAAAACTTGGTAATCCTCAAAAAGATTTAAAATATATTTCTGTTGTTGGAACAAATGGAAAGTATTCAACAATTCAGGCGCTAAGAGCAATTTTAAAAGAAGCCAACATTAAATGTAATATTTATACTAGCCCCCATATTCAAAGAATTAATGAAAGATTTATATTTAATGATGAGGAAATTTCAGATTCTGATCTTTCAGATTTATTAGTAAAAGTTGAGGAAGTGAACAATGGAGAGGAAATTACTTATTTTGAAATTTTAACTGCAGCCTATTTTTTTCATGCAAGCAAATATAGGGAAAATATAAATATAATTGAAAGCGGTTTATTTCACAGGTTTGATGCAACTAATATAATTGATAAAAATATATTAAGTATTGTTACTGCTATAGGCTTAGATCATTTAGATTGGCTTCCTAAAGACGAACAAACCATTGAAAAAATTATTTTTGAAAAAACTTCGGCTCTTTTAAATTCCAAGATTGTTGTAGCCAAACAAAGTAGTGAAAATACACAAAAATTAATAAAACAATCCTTATCCTCAAATGAAGCAAAAAAGGTCATGTTTAATGATAACTTTAGTTATTCAATTAATGAAAATGAATTTATTTATTTTGAAGATGAGTTCGGAGGAATAAAATTACCTCAACCAAATTTAATGGGACAATTTCAAGTTGATAATTCAGCAACAGCAGTTGCAGCTGCTAGAAATCTAAATTTAAATATAACTGATGAAAATATTAAATCTGGAATTACAAAAATTAAAAGTATTGCAAGACTTCAAGAAATTAAATCAGGTAAATTAAAGAATTTATGTAAAAATAATCAACTATTTGTTGATGGATCTCATAACCCTTTGGGAGCAAAAGTATTAAATGATTATTTACAAACACTGAAATGTAAAAAACATATAATTTTAGGTATGATGGCTAATAAAGATCATGAAGAATACATGAGCTATTTTAAGAATATTTCTTCATTAACAACAATTGATATTCCAAATCAACCTAACTCAATTAAAGGTAAGGATCTGAAAAATAAGTTAGATAAATTTCCAAATCTAAATTATGAAAAATCTATTGAAGATGCTTTAAAGAAAATTTCTACTAACAAAGATGACATTATACTTATCACAGGATCTCTTTATCTCGCCGGGGAAGTTTTAAATTTAAATTAGATATTTTCTTTTATCCAAGAAACAATATCTGATTTTGGTGTTGCTCCAACTTTAGTCGATTTTAACTCTCCATCTTTGAAAAGTAACATTGTAGGTATACCTCTAACACCGTATTTTGTTGGCGTATTAGGCTCTTCATCAATGTTATGTTTTGCAATAGATACATCGTTTGCCATTTCATCTGAGATTTCCTCTAAAATCGGTCCGACCATTTTGCAAGGTCCGCACCATTCTGCCCAAAAATCAACTACAATTGGTTTGGATGATTTTAAGACTTCTGTGTCAAAATTTTCGTCTGTAATTTTTAAAGTTGCCATATGGTTTATATATAAATTTAATTTTTTAATTCAATACTTAATATAGATATGTTCAAATTATCCACATCATACATTTTCATATTTTTTCTGTATTGACATTGCGTAATTATTGAATTCATCAAGCAGATTTAATTTTTCCTCATCATTTTCATTTGTATACTTTTCTCTTAGGGTATCTATCTCAGTGTAAAGAGTAGGAATAGTCCACCATTTTTCTTTTCTTTCACTCAATATTCTTTTAGCGATATCTCTTTTCATAGATTTAAGTATGTCAGGCGGTAAAGTTTCAGGTGCCTCTTGATAAATAATTTTTTTTCCAAAGCCAACTAATCTATCATCTTCGAATTTGTCTAATAACTTTAATTTATCTTTCCATGATGCAGCATGCCAGGCTGGGAATAATGCGGTATCTTTGTTTGAAGTAAACTTTGTATAAATACTTTCTTCAGCATAAATATCTTCTTGTGATTTTGAGTGTTCTTTTTCTTCTGCCACCTCTCTTAAAGCAACAAGGATATTTTGAGAAAATTTTTCATTTTTTTGAACTATTTCTGCCCTTTTCTTTATTAAACTTTCATCCATTGCATTATAGGGTTCTGCTTTCATTCCAAATTTTGCATCGACAATGATTGGAGCTTTATTTGATCTAATAGTTCTTAAAAACTTAGGTGATTTTTTCATTTCTATCTTTAATTCATTTATTGATAAATTTAACAATGGCTCAACATCTGTTCTTAAATCAACAGAATAATACCAACCTTGGTAGATTGGATGCATGCAATATTTTGGATGCAGTGGAACTACTAGATGAAGCCGTGACTTTCCATAATAATATTCGTTTAAAGTAAAAATATCACCTTTTTTAATAATAGTTTCGGTATCAGATTTATTCGCTGTCTTTAAAAAATCATTCCAAGTATGTTCTTGTTTTTTTTTAACAATGCTTAAAACTTTAGCAGTCATTTCTGCATCGGCTAGTGCCGAGTGAGCATCACTTGAATCGATCCCCTGCATACGTGCAAGAGATTCTAATTTAAATACAGCATTATTTTTTTCATTAAATTCTACCTCTAAAATATTTGGATCTACTGCATAAGCTGCTCGGGCAATATTTATTCCATCATGTCTTTTATTTGGTGCTGCATTAGTTAAATAAGGATATCTTATACCTTTAAAGAATTCTTTTCTGATCATTTCATCATCAAAACCAATATTTGACCAACCAAGAAAAATTGCGGGACTCCATTTTTTGAAGATTTTCTCAACTTCGGCCAACATTTGATAATGACTTAAATTTGCTTGAGTAAGTTTTTTAATTGAGGTTTTATTTACAATTAATGCCATAGCCTGAAAAATTTCACCTTCTGGCAAACGACACCTTAAATTAAATCTGTCTTTTTCTTTAAAGTTTTCATCAACAAGTACTCCACCAATTTCAATTATGCTACCAAAGTCAGTGCTGGCGCTTGATGATTCTATATCCCAAATTGCTAAATTCATAATTTAATCCTTAAATTAGCTAAGTTTTGATGGGTATTTGGAAAGTTTTTATTTGAACTAAACCTTTTGCATCTAAACAAGTAGCTTCTAGTTAGTAATATCTCTTTTATGAATTGGAAAATTAAAGTCAAGATATATTATTCATCTCGTAAAATTTTTTTACCCTTCCCATAAATAAATTTTGATACATTTCTAATTCGGCCCCTTCAATTTTAAATTCTTGAAATAAATTGTCTTTAGTACATAGAAGTATTATTCCTGCTTTCATTTTTGTTTGATGTACTACATCGTGAGCTAAAGTGTATGCTCCAAGTTGTAAAAAATAATCTTGAATATAATCAACTTTTTTTGGTTTATTTGCTTGTTTAAAATCTACAACAACATCTTTTCCTTCATAAAAACCAATAAGGTCTGCAGTCCCTGCATATTGTTCGGGGTAATAAAGTGTTTCCTCCATACCATAAATTTCATGTAATCTTCCTTTGATTCCTTTTTCAATTATTTCTTTTGCCATATTTTTATATTGTTCATTCGTTTCAAAAAAACTTTCGTTAATTCTTCCTCTTAAAAAATCTTCAATGTATGAATGCATTGATGTGCCTCTGGTTGAAGCTTCGGTTTTTATTCTATTAGCTTCTTTGTGACCAACTCTTTCTTTCCAATTTGCAAGAGCCGCTTTTTCTTCCTCAGATTTGGTAGCACTTAAAATAGTTGTTACACTTGGTAATTTTTCATCTCCAAATAAATATTTTCTATATCCATTCTCTATTGATCTTGATGACTTTGGGTAAGTATATTTATTATTCCACTCCATTAAATTTCTTATATTTAGATTTAAACTAAAAATGAAACTAATTTTTGAGTTGTTTTGGATGGTTCTCTAGTCTTTCAACATTTTCAGTTTTTATAGCTTTTTCTATTTGTTCAGGATCTTTAATGTTTTCTAGTGTTCTTGTAATTGATCTTGCATCCGTTCCAAATTTATCAACTACAGTCATTGCTTCTTCTAATTTTTTTCTTAGTGAGATTATATTATCAAAATGTTTAGCAAATCTTGTACTTATTGTTTTTAAATGATTATAAATTTCAGTTGCACCCTTTTGGACTTTTAGAGATTGAAAACCCATATGAAGAGATTGAAGATATGCTGAGAGTGTATTTGGTCCACAAATTACAACTTTATATTTTTTCATTAGTTCTTGAGTTAATAACTCTTTAGTACTTGGATCTTGATATTCAGTTAACTCTTTATACAAACTTTCGGTAGGAGCATATACAATTGCAAAATCTGTTGTTTTCGGTGGAACAATATATTTTTCATTCACACTTTTTGCTTTTGCTTTAAATGCGGATGCTAGTTTTGTTTTAGCATCTGCGACTGCTTTTTTATCATCTGCATCATAACCATCTGTAATTGCTTTATATTTTTCAACTGGAAAATAGGAATCTACTGGAACCAAAACATCTCCTTGAAGTTTAATTGCAAATTCAACATTCTCGCTGGTACTCTCCTTCATCTTCACATTTGTCATAAATTGTGAGGCTGGCAATAAATCTTTTATCAAAGCATCCAAACTAAATTCTGCCAAAACTCCATATTTCTTCACACCTGCTAAGATTTTAGTTATTCCTTCTTGGCTTTGATTTAATAATTGTACTTGCTGATTAAAATTTCCAACTTTTTCATCCACTTTTGTTAGTGCTTCGGTCATGTCTTTTGTAACACCAGTTGACAGGTTATTAAATGAGGTCGACATTGCACCAAGTGAGCTATTAATAGTAGAATTAAGCGTATCTTTTAAACTTGAAATTTCTGATTTTAGATTTGCAATTTCCTCTGCTTCCTTTTTTTGATCTTTTTTTTGGTTAGATTTCAAAATTATGAACAGTATTGCTAAAGCAACACCAAATATTAAAACTAGAATAATTAATAAAATTACATCCATGATTCGTAAGTAGTTATTAATAATTAGACTAAAGTTTTTTATTTTGAAATCAAATTAATAACTTTTTTAATTCCCTTAATTTTCACACTTTTTTTAGATATCATTAAACAAGCTTGAGATTTTAAAATTTCACCATCTTTAAGAATTCTAAGATTATTAGCCCTTAAAGTTTCACCAGTTGAAGTTATGTCTGTTATGATTTCAGAAGATCCTGTAAATGGATAAATTTCTGTTGCACCAAGACTTTTAACTAACTTAAATTGAGTTACACCTCTTTGAAATAGAAATTCTCTGGTTAAGTTAGGATATTTAGTTGCAACTCTTAATCTACTTTTCTTTTTATCTTTGAACTCAAAAGCTATTTCTTCTAAATCAGCTAATGTCTGAACATCAATCCAATCATCAGGAACAGCTATTACTAATGTTGCATTGCCAAAATTATATTTTTTTTTAACTAAGATTTGTTTTTGAATATTAATTTCACTTTCTTTCAGTAAATCATAGCCTGAGAAACCAATATCTAGAGATCCATCTCCTAATCTTTCTACAATTTCTCTTGCATGCAGGTAAGTAACATTAATATTTTTAAATCCTTTAATATAACCAAATAAATCTCTCTCTCCTCGCTCAGATAAAAGTTTTAATTTTTTTTTTGAAAAAACTTTTAAAACATCTTTTCTTAATCTTCCCTTGCTTGGTATTCCAATATTAATCATTTAAATTTATTGCAGCTCCTACCGCTGGTATTTTTTTGTTTGATCCAAGATCTCCAATTAAATTATCGTACCTACCACCATTGATAATATTTATATTTTTATATTTTTTTTTAATTTCAATTTTAAATACAAGGCCAGTATAATATTCCAGTTGCCTTCCAAATGAAGCCGAATATCTAATATTTAATTTTGAAACTTTGTTTTTAGTTATTGGAAAATAGTTATTCTCAACTCGTAAATTAATTTTATTTTTTTTAAAAAAATAATTTAATTTATTTGCTGCTTGATCTATTGAACATTTTATTTTGAGAAAATCTTTAATGATTTTTGCAACATTTTTTCCTTTTTTGGCTCTTCTTGGATCTTTTATTTTATTATTAAACCTCTCTAAAATTTCATTAACAGATCTTCCTGCAATCATTTTCAATTGATCTTGTTTAAGCATTTGTTGATATCTTTTTTTATCAATCTCAACAATTGTCGGATCAACATCGGAATTTGTTTCAAGACGTTTTAATAATTCATTAAAATAATTTTCTCTCCAAAAATGTCTTTGAAGTCTCAATCTCCATCTCTTTGGTATATCTAATTTATTCAAAAGAAGTTTGAATATCTCTACATTGCCGATAGTGAGACTTCCTGAAGTATAGTTAAATTTTGATAATGATTTAATAGCAGTTTCTAAAATTTTTTTATCATCTTCTTTTTCTTTTTTGGAACCAATGATTTCAAATCCGATCTGATTTCTTATTATAGGATCTGTTCTGTTCAAGGTTTTCCTAAATGCTTGACCATTGTAAAATACTTTTCTAGTCCCTTTTGCTTTATCGTTTAAATATTTTAAACAGGATGCAATCGTTAAGTCAGGTCTTAAACAAAGTTCATTTCCATTTTGATCATTAAAAGAGAATATAAATCTTCTAAAACTTTCACCTGATCTCTCCACAATATGATTAGTTTCAATAACAGAATCTAATTCAATATATTTGAATCCTTTTGATCTTACAGATTTAAGAATATTTTCAGATAAGTTTTTTGATTTCATTTATAAGTTCATTTCTACTTATTAAAAGCTGATCGTTTTCTTTTGAAGAATTTAGTTTTTTTATTGTTAGCTTTTCATCTTTAAACTCGTTTTCACCACAAATAATTGATAAATCTAATTTTTTTCTATCGGCATACTGAAGTTGTTTTTTAAGATTTTTGTTTTGATCTAAATATATTTCTGCAGGAATATTGTTATTTCTTAATTCATTTACTATTTCATAATATTTTTGAATAAATTTTTTATCTAAAATACATACTAATACTGGTTTAGTTTTATTTACTTTAATTTTTCCTAATTGATTAACAGCATATAAAAGTCTGTCTATGCCGATAGACATTCCGCTCCCTTTGTAATCAGCACCTTTAAATCTTGCAATTAAGTTGTCATAACGCCCACCACTTGCAACGCTACCAATATTTATTTCTTTACCTTTCGCATTTGTTACCTTGAAGTTTAGATTAGTCTCAACCAAGAACCCTGTATAATAGCTAAGACCCCTAATTTTTGTAACATCAATACTAATTGAATCTTGATTGTTTCCAAAAGATAATACCTCAAATAACTCCTCTAATTCATTAATTCCTTCAATTGATAATTCATTTTTAAGATTAAATTTTAAATCTTTTATCTCTTTTAAATTAAGAAAATTTATTATTTCTAAAACTTGATTATCTGATAGATCACAACCTTTAGTGAAAGCACCAGATTGATCTTCCCTTCCCTTTTTAAGCAATTCTTCTACACCTTTAATTCCTAACCTATCTAATTTATCTATCGATTTTAGAACTTTGTATTGTTTATTTTCTTCAATTTTAAGATCATTAATTAAACCCTGAAGAATTTTTTTATTTGAAACATTGATAGTGAACTGTTTATCAGTAAGCCCAATTTTTTTAAATGACTCGCTAATAATATTGCATATTTCTGCATCAGCCTGTGATGGGTTTACATCTCCAATTATATCAGCATCTAACTGAGCAAATGAACGGAACCTTGCGCTATCTGCCTTTTCTTGTCTAAATACATTTCCATAAGCAAACCTTTTATAAGGAAATACTAAATTTCTAAAATTCTCTGCACAAAAGCGAGCTAAAGGAGCACTTAAATCATACCTTAATGTTAAAGACTCTTTTTCATTCACAAATGAAAAAACATCACTCATTGGGTTGGTTTCGTCTTCTGCTAGAAATGAACCTATATTTTCGCTCTTTTCAAATTCTGGGGTCTCTAATTGCTCGAAACTATAATTAATAAATACGTCTTTTATAGTATCTACTAATTTATTCTTAAGATTTAGTTCATCACCCCAACGATCTTTGAAACCTTTAGGTAAAGAGGCTTGAAGTTTTTTTTCTTTATTCATTTTTTGGTACACGGGGACAGATTCGAACTGTCGACCTTCGGTTCCACAAACCGCTGCTCTAACCAACTGAGCTACCCGTGCTCCTTTTTATTGTTTTATACTAATTGTGGAAAAAATTAAATTTATAAATAATTAAATAGCTAGCGTGCAGCCAGCATGGAAATGATGTCTGTGTGTACTTCTAGATGTTTCAGTTTTTTTAATCATCGGTGAGTGGTTTAGCATTTTAAATCTAAAATGCAATACTGAATTGTATAGGAATAAAAATGCTAATTTAGCAATCTATCCCTATACAAATGTTTTAAATGAAATAAATTTTTAAGAAATTTTCTTTAAATTTACTGCGCTTGGACCTTTGTCTCCGTCCTGAATTTCGAATTCTATTGCATCATTTTCATTCAAAAAACGAAGTCCTGCTTCACGAACTGCGCTCGCATGAACGAAACAATCCTTTTCACCGTCTTCTCTTTCTATAAAACCGTAGCCCTTCTTACCGTTGAACCACTTAACTTTACCTTTTAATGTACTCATACTTATATTTTACTCTTTCTTATTAGTTTATTTACTCGCTAATTAAATTAGCAGTCGCTGAGTATAAGAAATTGCCAGATATAGCAAGATTATATTTAGTCTGGATTTATTTATTTTACCACCAAGATGTGGTGGCTTCGGCGGGACTCGAACCAGCGACACAAGCCTTTTCAGGGCTCTGCTCTACCACCTGAGCTACGAAGCCATCATTTTAAGATCTAAAAATTATCCTACCTTTAGATAAATCGTAGGGACTAACTTCTAATTTAACTCTGTCACCTTGTAAAACTCTGATACGGTTTTTTCTAAGTTTACCTGCAGTATGAGCGGTTACGTTGTGCCCATTGTCTAGCTTTACTCTAAACATTGCATTTGGAAGCAGGTCAGTTACGACGCCTTCAAATTCTAACGTATCTTGTTTTCCCAATTATTTACCTTTCATTCTAGATCTAATACTTTGAGCATGATTATCTAGATCTTCATACTCAGCGAGATGTGTAGCGGATTCTCCTAATTTCTCAATACCTTTTTTTGTAAGAGTTATATGGCTAATTTTTTTATAAAACTCACTTGAGTTTAATCCAGATGAAAACTTTGCAGAGCCTAAAGTTGGTAAAACATGGTTAGTACCAACATTATAATCTGAAACAGCCATTGGAGAATATTTTCCAATCATAATACTTCCTGCATTATAAATTTGATTTAAATACTTTTTATAATTAGACACATTAATTTCTAAGTGTTCAGGAGCTACTTCATTAATTGCTTCTATTATTTGCTTATCAGTTTGAGCTAATACAATTAATCCATTATTTTTCAAACTTTTTAAAACAACAGTCTTTCTCTGAACTTTTTGTATCCTGCCTTTAATTTCAAGATTAAATTTATTTACTAATTTTTTATCTTTTGTAATTAAAACACATTGTGAGTTAATGTCATGCTCTGCTTGACCAATCATGGATGTTATGACTTGATTTAGATCAGTTTTTCCATCTGCTAATACACAAATTTCACTAGGCCCAGCTACCATTCCCTCTGTTCCTACATCACCGAAAACTTCACGTTTGCTTCTTGCAACATATATATTTCCAGGCCCAACAATTTTGTTCACTTTTTGAATATATGCTAAACTCGCTATAGCTTGTGCTCCTCCCATTGAATAGATTTCCTTAATTCCAACTTTTTTAGCTGCATAAAGAACAGCAGGATTAAGTTTTCCATCAAGTTTTGGGTTAGCTAAAACAATTCTTTTAACACCTGAAATTTTTGCAGGCACTGCATTCATTAATAACGTAGATGGTAAATTAGCTGGAACATAAATTCCCACTGACTGTAAAGGCACATGCTTATATTCAAGTTTATTTTTTAAATTATCTACATATTTAATGTCTTTTGGTTTTTGTAGTGAATGAAACTTAAAAATTCTATTATAGGCTAAATCGATACTTGTTTTAATCTTGGGGTTTAATGCTCTTATTGCTTTGTTTACTTTATCCTTTGAAGGAACTATCTCTCTATTTTTACTAAATTTTTTCTCATACTTTAAAAGAGCTTTTTTCCCATTTTTTCTTATATCTTTTATAATTATTGGGACTATTGATGTATCTACCTCTTTTCCATATCTTCTTTTATCTAAAAAAGATTGTAGTTCTCTTTTATAATTTTTTTTCTTACAATTAATTACTTTTATCATTCTCTATTTTTTGGTCTTCCAATACTGCTTCTATAATTTCAGAAGTGAGTGTTATAAATCTATTTTTTGAAAATAATAGGGTTATTTCAAAATTATGTTCTCTTTTAAATAAATCTATTGCTAACAATTCAAGTTCTGTTTCTGGTTCATTTTGATCAATGTTTTTTGATTTAGTGGATTGAACAAATTCAAACTTTATAATGCTATTTATTATTTTGTTGTCATCTTCATTTTCTCTATCTTTTCTTAAAAT
This sequence comes from uncultured Pelagibacteraceae bacterium, assembly GCA_902576045.1. Classification (GTDB taxonomy): domain Bacteria; phylum Pseudomonadota; class Alphaproteobacteria; order Pelagibacterales; family Pelagibacteraceae; genus Pelagibacter. The sequence continues at coordinate 34,387 of CACGTU010000003.1, forward strand.
TGAGATTAGAAATATTTTATTTGAAGGGAGGTATTTAATATCTGATATTTTTACTTTACCTTCAGAGCAACATGCAGATATCATTTGAAGATCTTCTGGAGATTGAGCAATAATTTTTTTTAAAAACTTTTTATCCATTAAGATAATCTTTTTATTCTAACTCCTATTTTTTTCAGTTTATTTTCAATCCTTTCATACCCTCTGTCTAAATGGTATATTCTATTAATTACTGACCGCCCCTTTGAAATAATTGCAGCTAAAACTAAAGCAACTGAAGCTCTTAAGTCACTGGACATTAACTCTGCCCCGGTAAACTCTGTATTGCCTTCCATAGTCGCTTTGTTATCTTTTATAACTATTTTTGCGCCTAATCTTCTTAACTCAGCGACATGCATAAATCTATTTTCAAAAATACTTTCAGTTATCGAGCTTCTTCCATTAGCTTTGCACATCAAAACCATAAACTGTGCTTGTAAATCAGTTGGAAAATTTGGATATTGTTTTGTAACTATACTATTTATACTTTTAATTTTTTGTGGTCCTTTAATCTTTATTTCGTTTTTACTCGTCTTTATTTTTGCACCAGATCTTTTTAATAGATTTAATTCCGTCTGGATCAATTTTGGATTAAAGTTTTTAATTGTCAGATCACCTTTTGTTAAAGTTGCTGCAACACAAAAAGTTCCTGTTTCTATTCTGTCTCCCATTACAGAATAACTGGTAGAGTTCAAAGAATTTACACCAATTATTTGACAAGTCCTTTTTCCAATCCATTTTATATTTGCACCTGCTGACTTAAGAAAATTTGTTAGATCCTTTATTTCAGGTTCAATCGCACAATTTTTTAATGTAGTTTTTCCTTGTGCTAGAGTGGCTGCAATAATTGAATTTTCTGTTGCTCCAACACTAATTTTTGAAAATTTAATTTTTGTGCCCTTTAGTTTTCCTTTTGAACTTGCATGAATATATCCTTTTTTAATTTCGTATTTCATTCCAAGTTTTTTAAGTGCACTTAAATGAAAATTTACTGGTCTTGCTCCGATTAAGCATCCTCCTGGTAATGATGTTATGGATTTATGATATTTTGAAATTAAAGGTCCTAAAACCAATATACCTGCTCTCATGGTTTTAACTAGCGAGTAAGAAGCAAAATAATTTTGCTTTTTTGTTTTGTAAATTTTTACAGTTTTTTTATTTTTTGAGAATTTAATTTTTGAGCCAAGAGACTTTAGAAGATTTAACATTGTATCTATATCTCTAACCCTTGGAAGATTTTCTATAACCACAGGTTTATCAAATAATAATGTTGAAGCTAAAATTGGTAATGCTGCGTTTTTTGAACCACTGATTGAGACTTGTCCCTTGACTTTACAAGGACCCGTAATCAAAAACTTGTCCATTTTATTTTATTTTTGCGACCTGAATAGTTGTTTGACCCTGATATTTTCCGTTCTTAGATTTATATGTAGTTTCTGGTTCTGTCTCTGATTTAAAAAATAAAAACTGAGCTATTCCTTCATTAGAATAAATTTTTGCAGGATTAGGTGTTGTATTGCTTAGCTCTATAACAATATTGCCTTCAAACTCATTTTCAATTGGAGTTACATTACAAATAATGCCAGTCCTTGCGTAAGTACTTTTTCCTACGCATATGCATAACACGTTGCTGGGAATTCTAAAATATTCAACTGTTTTTGCTAAAACAAAAGAATTAGGTGGAATTATGCAGTGGGGGCCTTTTCTTTCAATAAAATTTTCATCAGAGAAGTTTTTAGGGTCTACTAACGAACTATTTACATTTGTAAAAATTCTGTATTCATCTGAAATTCTGACATCATAACCCATACTACTTAATCCATAAGATATTTTTCCCTCAGAAACTTGATGATCTAAAAACGGTTCGATCATATTGTGTTCTTTGCACATTTTCTTAATCCAAGTATCGGGTTGAATGGACATATCTATTTATTATTTTTCTTTTGTTTCTTTTGAAATATTTTTCTCTTTTTTAAATTCTTTTTTAATGCAATTTCAAGTTTACTAAGCTTATCCTTCTTAGAATTCATTGAATTACTTTTTATCAGGATTTGTAAGATGATCTAAAGTTATAACTTGGTCTATAGGAATTGTTTTATCTTCTTCTTTTTTTACTTCTCCATGCTTAGCTTGTTTTTTAGCTCTTTTTTCAGCAAGCTTCTTTTCTCTTTTAGCTTGCTTCTCCATAGCTTTTGCGCCTCGAGTAGATTTATAGTCGTAGTGAATTCCCATAGCATTTCCTTAAGAATAGATATAACTCATTTTTTGAAAAAATTAAGGCAATAATTTGAAAAAATTAATTTTATACACTAAATTTAAAATAGAATTAGCCCCTATAGTTAAATGGTATAACACATCCATGGTAAGGATGAGTTTCCAGTTCAATTCTGGGTGGGGGCACCAGAATTATTTTGAGTAAAATTTTTTTCTTAAAAGAAATCCAATCAAAACTAAAGTTATAATTCCTATAATTGGTAAATAGATATCTGGTGTCAAAAGTAATTGTAAAAGACTAGGTGCCTCAGAATTTTCCTCCAAAATTTTATTTAGGCCAGCGCCTAGAGAAGCTCCTACAAACAATTGGGGCGTCATTCCAATAACTGAACCTAGAAAGAAATTTCTTATCTTAACATTAAAAATTGTAGGTAAAATATTTGATATGAAAAAAGGTATACCACCTATAAATCTATAAATTAAAAAAAATGTAAATTCATTCTCTTTAAATTTTTCAGTTAAATTATTAAAACGAGATGAAAACTTTTCTTCAATTAAATCTTTTAAAAAATAATTAGCAAACATATACAAAAATGTTGCACCAATTGATAATCCAAAAACAATTATTAAAGTACCTAGCCATTTACCAAAGATAAAACCCCCTACCAAAAAAACTGGGGACCCGAATCCCAATAATAAGACCCAAATAATTGTTCCTAATAGAAATAAAATACTTGATATAAAAATATTACTATTTTTAACTTGCTCTAATGTATCTCTATTGTCTCTGATTAATTCATAACTTGAGAAATCTTGAAATGAAAATTTGCTAAAAAAGAACCATAAAAAAATAGATACAATCAAAATATAAGCAGAACCTAAAAATATTTTAATTTTTTTTTCCTTATTCATTGAGCTCTAATTTATTAAAAATCGCTGTACTTATATATATTTATTTGTATAAGTACGTGAATTTAACAATAAATTGACTAACCATGAAACGTACATATCAACCAAGTAATCGAGTTCGTAAAAAATCTGTGGGGTTCAGGGCTAAAATGAAAACCAAAGGTGGAAGAAAAGTTCTTAAAAGAAGAAGAGCTAAAGGTAGAAAAAAGTTAACTAATGCTTAATGAAAAGCAAAATAGTAAGCCTTTCTAAAAACGAAGAATTTAAATCAATCCTTAGTGGAAAAAAAATATCCAATAAATATTTAACAATTTTTTTTAAGAGATTATCTGGTAAGAACAACAAAAAATTAAATATTAGCTTTGTTACTAAAAAAAAAATTGGTAACGCTGTTAGTAGAAACAAAATAAAAAGAAGACTTAAAAATATTATGAATGATGCTGTGAAATCAATTAATATAAACTTTAATTATTCATATCTTTTGATCACTCGAAAATCTGTTTTGGATGACAATTATAAAATTATAAAAGAGAAAGTTTTTCAAGATTTTGAAAAAATAAAATAATGAGAGTAATTAATTATATTTTTATTTTTCTAATTAAGGCTTACAAATTTTTATTAAGTCCCTTTTTTTATAATTCGTGTAAATTCCATCCAACTTGTAGCAGTTATTGTTTAGAATGTTTTGAAAAATACAATTTTATTAAAGCAATATATAAGTCGTTTCTAAGAATTTTAAGATGTAATCCATGGTTTGGCCGTGGAGGGCATGATCCTGTTGAAAAGATAAGAGGTAAAAAAATTGGACTCTAAAAATGTCATAGCAGCAATTTCATTGAGTGCAGCAGTAATAATAATTTATGGATTATTTTTTGCTCCTCCACCTCCGGATCCAAAAAAAATCAATAATGAAAAAAATAATATTGTTGAATCGACGAGTGAAGCACCATCATTAGATCAAAATGTCGAGGTTTCAAAAATTTCTCGAAATGAGGCTATTGAAAATGAAGATAGAGTTCAATTTGAAAATAGTACAGTAATTGGATCAATTTCTTTAGTTGGTGCATCTATAGATGATTTAACATTTAAAAAGTACACTGATACCCTAAATGGTGATGATAATGTTATTTTGTTAAACCCAAAAAAGGTAGAGGATGGTTATTATATTGAAACCGGATGGGCAACAGCAAACAAAAATATTAATCTTCCTAATTCTAAAACAATTTGGACAATTGAAGGAAATAATAAATTAACCCCTAATTCTCCAATAAAGCTCTCATGGACAAATGATCAAAATATTAAATTTATAAAAGATATTAGTATTGATGATCAATATTTATTTAGAGTAAACCAAACAATAATTAATAATTCAGAAAAAACTTATAATTTTTACCCCTATGGCCAAATTATAAGAAACCTAGCACCGGAAATAATTGATTTTTTTATTCTACACGAAGGTCTTATAGGTGTATTTGATGATCAATTAGTAGAGGAAGACTATGATGATATAGAAGAAAAAAAATTTTCAATTAATGCTGATAAAGGATGGTTAGGAATTACTGACAAGTACTGGATTACAAGTTTAATACCACAAGAAAATAGAAAATTTAGAACTGACTTTGATTATAAAAATAAGTTTAGAGCAAACTTTATTGAGACAAGTGCAACAGAAATTGGAGCTAATGAAACAAAATCTAACGAGATTAAGATTATAATAGCAGCTAAAGAGGTTGATATTATTGATGGATACGCTGAAAATCTCAATATAAGCAAATATGACCTAGCGATTGATTGGGGTTGGTTTTATTTCTTAGTTAAACCACTTTTCTTCTTAATAGACTATTTTTTCAAACTAACTGGTAATTTTGGTATAGCAATCATTCTAATAACTATTTGTATTAGAATAGTATTTTTCCCACTTGCAAATTACTCATTTAAATCAATGGCAAAAATGAAAGTTCTACAACCTGAAATGACAAGACTAAAAGAACTTCATAAGGAAGATAAAATGAAACTCCAGCAAGAAATGATGGCATTGTATAAAAAGGAAAAAGTAAATCCAGTAAGTGGATGCCTTCCAATTTTTATACAGATACCTTTCTTCTTTGCAATTTATAAAGTTTTGTTTGTAACTTTAGAAATGAGACATCAGCCATTTTATGGATGGATAAAAGACTTAAGCGAACGTGATCCAACTTCAATATTTAATTTATTTGGACTTATCCCATGGGACCCACCATCATTTTTACTTATTGGTGTATGGCCGTGTTTAATGGGTCTAAGTATGTATTTTCAACAAAAACTAAATCCAACTCCTCCTGATCCAATTCAGGCAAAAATATTTGCGTTCTTTCCTTTATTCCTTACAGTTATATTAGCACCTTTCCCGTCTGGCTTGGTAATTTATTGGACAATTAACAACATACTTACTATGGCACAGCAGTACGTCATAATAAAAAGAACTACTGTAAAAACTGCCCAATAAATGGAATTAGAAAAAATTCTTCCTGAAAATGGACCACCAATCGATGAGGTAAATAAATATATCGAAAAATATAAAAATGACTTGATAGTCATTAAGTATGGGGGAAATGTTCTAATTGATAGAGATATCTTTGACAATTTTATTTCTGATTTAAGTATTTTAAATAAATTAGGTCTTTCAGCTATTGTGGTTCACGGAGGAGGTCCCAGAATCAAAAGAGAATTAGATAAATCTAATATTCAATCAAGATTCATAAGAGGGCTAAGAGTAACTGATAAAAAAATTATAAATATTGTTGAGTCAGTTTTAATAGATTTTAATAATGATATTGTAACTTCTTTAGAAAAAAAAAATACAGAGGCAGTTTCAATTCACACTAAAAAAGATAATATTATAGAAGTCGTGCCAGAGGCAAAAGAACTTGGTTTTGTTGGTCTACCAAGTAAAATTAATAAAAGTATTTTATTAGATGTTATTAAACAAAATAAAATACCCATTGTTTCCCCATTGGGCTTGGATAAAAATGGTCAAACACATAATATTAATGGCGATACTGCGGCTATGGCTGTAGCAAAATCTGTTAAATCAAGAAGATTATTATTGATGACAAATGTTGATGGTGTTTTAGATAAAGAAAAAAAACTTATAGATGAGATATCCTCATCTGAAATATTAGAGATGGTAAGAGATGAAATAGTTACTGAGGGTATGATACCTAAAATAAATGCTTGTCTAGAGGCTGTAAATAATGGAGTTACAGCAGCTGGTATAATTAATGGCACAAAACAACATTCATGTTTATGGGAGATTTTCTCTGATAAGGGATCAGGTACATTAATACGAAAATGAATTTAAAAGAAAAAAAATATCTGCTTCTTGATCTTGATGGTGTTTGTTATGGAAAGCACAATAACTACTCTTTAGAGCGTGTATTTGGCCAAGTTTCAAAAAGGATGACACAATTTATATCTGAAAAACTTAAAATTGATAAAAATAAAGCCAAGGAACTACAAACAAATTATTTCTATAAATATAATACATCATTAAGAGGATTAATGGTCCATGATGGAATATCACCCGATGAATTTTTATCTTACGTTCACGATATTGATTTATCGTTTATGAAAGAAGATGAAATTATGAGAAATGAGCTTCAACAATTAAATATGGAAAAATTTATCTTTACCAATGGTAGTGCTGAACATGCTGCCAATATATTAACTCACCTAGGTGTGTATGATTTATTTGGTAGAGATAAAGTTTTTGATATTAAAGACGCTGGCTATGTACCCAAACCAGAAGCTGAAACTTTCGACTTAATGGTTAAAAAATTTGGTATAAATCCTAAAGAGACTATTTACATTGAAGATATAGCTAAAAATTTAAGTATAGGTCACGAACGAGGGTGCACAACTGTTTGGTTAATTAATGACGAACATTTTGGAAAAATGGATGCAGATAAAGATTTTATTTCACACAAAATCGAAAATCTGTCTTTATTTTTAAAAGAAATAAGGTTATTAAAAAACTCATAAAATTATGAGTATAGAAAACATTATAAATGAAGCTTGGGAGAAAAGAGATCACGTAAATCAAGACTCTGATCAAAATTTAAAAGACACGGTTAATCAAATTATTGACAATTTAGATAGTGGAAAAGTAAGAGTAGCTGAAAAAATAAATGGTGAATGGGTTACACATCAGCATATTAAAAAAGCTATTATGCTTAGTTTTAGAATTCATGGAATGGAGACTCTGGCAGGGCCATATTCGAGTTGGAGAGATAAGAGTAATATTTTAAAAGGCAAAACAGCTGGCTGGGGAGATAAAGAATTTGAACAAGCTGGATTTAGGATGGTTCCAAATTCTCCTGTAAGAAAAGGATCATTCATAGGTAAGAATGTAGTTTTGATGCCATGTTTTGTTAACATTGGTGCATACATTGATACAGGAACAATGATGGACACTTTTAGTCGTGCTGGAAGCTGTTGTCAGATAGGAAAAAACTGCCATATCTCAGCAGGTAGTGGCGTTGGTGGTGTACTAGAACCAGCACAAGCATTACCAACAATTATTGAGGACAATGTTTTCTTAGGTGCAATGTCTGAGGTGGTCGAGGGAGTTGTTGTAGGTGAGGGTTCAGTTTTAAGTATGGGAATGTACATAGGTCAATCTACTAAAATAGTGAATAGAAAAACTGGTGAAATAACATATGGAAAAATTCCACCTTATTCAGTAGTTGTCCCGGGCTCATTGCCAGATAAAAATAATGCTTCAGCACCATCATTATATTGTGCGGTTATAATTAAACAGGTTGATGAAAAAACAAGATCAAAAACATCTATCAACGATCTTTTAAGAGAATAAAATGTTTAGACTAAATGAACTTCAATTAGCTAAGGAGCTAATTAGATTTCCTTCTGTTACTCCAGTTGATGCAGGAGTAATGAGTTTCCTTGAAAAGAAATTAAAAAAACTTGGCTTTAGAACAAAAATACTTGAATTTAGGGAAAAAAACACAAAACCTGTAAAAAATCTTTACGCGAGACTTGGAAACAAAGGTCCAAATTTTTGCTATGCAGGTCATTTAGATGTGGTTCCAGCAGGAAATTTAAAAGATTGGACGGTAAATCCATTCAAACCATCCATTAAAAACGGTCATTTAATCGGTAGAGGTGCCAATGATATGAAAAGTTCTATAGCAGCATTTGTTACAGCTGTAAGCACGTTTATTCAAAAAAATAAAAAATTTAATGGCTCCATTAGTCTCCTGATCACTGGAGATGAAGAAGGTGTTGCAATTAATGGAACTAAAAAAGTCGTAGAATATTTAAAAAAGAAAAAAGAAAAAATAAATTTTTGTTTAGTTGGTGAGCCAACTAATCCAAATAAACTTGGAGAGATGATTAAAATCGGTCGAAGAGGTAGTATAACAGGGAAACTAACTGTGATTGGAGTACAAGGTCACGTTGCCTATCCAAACAGAGCAAATAATCCATCAACAGCTCTAGTCCAAATTCTAAAAGAATTAAAAGGAATTAAATTTGATAAAGGAACAAAAGATTTTCAACCTACAAACTTAGAAATAACTAAAATTAATATTGATAATTCGGCTGACAATGTAATTCCTGGTTTAGCGTATGCAAGCTTCAATATTAGATTTAATAATAAACATTCATCTAATACGTTGAAGAGTAAAATTAATAAAATTGTTAAAAAAATTTGTAATAAAAATAAATCAAAATATAAAATTGAATATAATGTTTCTGGTGAAGCTTTCTTAACCAGTCCAAATGAGACTACCTATATGATACAAAATACAATAAAAAAAATAACAAAAATTAAACCTAAGCTGTCAACAACTGGTGGTACATCTGATGCAAGATTTATTCGAAAGATTTCTCCATGCTTAGAATTTGGTTTGGTTGGAAAAACAATGCACAAAGTGGATGAAGTTGTTGCGCTAAAAGATTTAAAAAAATTAACTTTAATATACTCAAATATTTTAGAAAATTATTTTAAGTGAAAACTGGTCTAATTACTTCAGATACTTATCAAAATCATAATACTGGAGAAGGACATCCAGAAAAAATAGATCGTGTTACGGCTGTAATTGAATATTTTAAAAAATTAGATAACAAAAATCTTGTTTGGAAAAAACCGTCAAATTTCGAGCAGTCCATTTTAATTAAAACCCACACAAAAGATTATATTAAACAGGTTAACTTATCTTTTCCTCAGAGTGGTTTAAAATTTCTTGACGGTGATACAGTTGTCTCTCCTGGTAGTAAAGATGCAACGAAAGATGCGGTAGGATCAATTATATCAGCAATTGAAGGTGTTGAAAAAAAAGAATTTAAAAACGCTTTTTGTTGCGTAAGACCTCCTGGACACCACGCTGAAAAAGAGAAAGCCATGGGATTTTGTATATTTAATAATGTTGCAGTTGGAGCAAATTATTTAATAGAGAAATACAAATATAAAAAAATTGCTATCATTGATTTTGATGTGCATCATGGAAATGGTACTCAAGATATTTTTTATAACGACAAAAATGTTTTATATATATCTACCCATCAGTATCCCTACTATCCAGGTTCTGGCTCTGAAAAAGAAAATGGAAAATACAATAATGTTCTTAATATTCCTTTAGAAGCGGGCACTACTGGGAATGAGTATCTTAATGCTTATGAAAAAGTTTTAGATAAAATAAAAGAATTTAAACCAGAATTTTTACTATTTTCAGCGGGTTTTGATGCGCATATTGATGATCCACTTGCTCAGTTAAGATTAAGTTCAGAGGACTTTTATAAGATTACAAAAAGGACATTGGAAGTTTCAAAACCTTTTTGTAACGGAAATATTGTATCTATACTCGAAGGTGGATATGACCTTAGGGCCCTTCAAAAAAGTACTCAACGTCATGTAGATGCACTTATCGAATTTAATTGATTAATTAATTCATATATCTAAATAGAAACTTAATGAAATTGTACAAAATTAAAAAATCTGACATCGATAAAAAAGGTAAAGGTCTTTATGCATCAAAGAATATTAAAGCTGGAACAAAAATAATAGATTACATAGGAAAAATAGTTACCAATAAACAAATCGATGAGTCAGATAAATATGATAATTCAAAGCCCATTTATCTTTTCACTCTAAACAAGAGATATACTTTGGATGGAGACTTCTCTTGGAACATAGCGGGATTAATAAATCATTCATGTGAAAATAATTGTGAATATGAAGGGAAAGGTTTGAAAATATGGGTTACCGCTATCAAAGATATTAAAAAAGGTGAAGAACTGACTTGTGATTATGGGTTCGGATATGACAAAGATTACAGGCAGTTTCCTTGTAAATGTAGATCAAAAAGTTGTTGTGGTTACATAGTTAGAGCAGAGTCAAGGTGGAGAATAAATAAAAAATTTGCAATGAGTAATAAAAAAAGCTAATAGCTAACCTTTTCTAAATAAAGCCCGTGTGCTGGGGCTAGTGGTGCACAATTTTTTCTATCTTTTGAATTAAAGACATCTTCAAATTTTTTTAAATTCCATTTATTTTCAGATAAATATTTTAATGACCCTACCATTGATCTTACCTGACTTTTTAAAAAGGACTGGGATTTAATTCTAATTTTAATTTGTTTTTTTGATTTTAAAATTTGTATTTTTTTTATAGTTCTTATTGGACTTTTCGCACCACAGTTTGCTGCTCTGAAAGTAGAAAAATTGTGTGTTCCAACTAATTTTTTAGCACCTTTTTTCATCATATTGAGATCTAATTTATTTCGGATATTCCATTCTCTATTATGATTTATTGTTGACGGAGATTGATCATTTCTAATTATATATAAGTAAGTTCTCTCTTTTGCAGAAAATCTTGAATGAAAATTATTCTTTTTTAATTTTATTTTAAGAATTGAAATACTTTTTTTATTTAAAAAAAAATTAAGGGATTTGACTAATTTATTAATATCATTTATTTTATTTTGACAGTCAAAGTGGGCTGATTGTTCTATAGCATGAACACCCTTATCGGTTCTTCCAGATCCATGAAGTTTAATATTTTCCTTTAATAGTTTTGAAATAAAATTTTGAATTGTTTTTTGAATTGAATTTCCCTTTTTCTGAGTTTGCCAACCAATATATGAAGTACCAACGTATTCTATGAGTATTTGATATCTATTCATTTTTTAAGATGATCCCTTTTTTTAGTTTGCTACCAAAAAGAAAATCCCTAGTTTTTTGTGGCTTTTTCCCTTCTCTCTGAATTTCAGTTACTTTGATTGATTTATTGCCACAAGAAATCGTTAGTTCATCGTCAATTATTTCACCAGGTTTCATTGTAGTTTTTGATAAACTGGCTCTCAATATTTTGTGCCTCTCATTCTCGAAATTAAACCAAGCACCAGGTTGAGGATACAATCCATTTATCTTTGCCAAAATTTCATCAGCTCCATTATTCCAGTTTATTTTACCTTCGATTTTTTGAATTTTTTTTGCATATGTAGCCATTGAAGAGTCTTGTTCCTCAAAATTAGCTTTTTCTTGTAAAATATTTTCAATATTAGTTAATATTTTTTCAGCAGCCAAATTTGAAAGCCTATCAGCCAAACTCTTAGCATTTTCGTTTTCCAATATATCTAATGGATATTTGTTACAAACTGGACCCTCATCTAACTTTGGATTTATTTTCATAATACTTAAGCCTGTAATTTTATCCATATTGATTAACGATCTTTGTATGGGTGCTGCTCCTCTCCACTTTGGCAGCAGAGATGCATGAATATTTATAAAACCATTTTTGCTTAAACTTAAAATATCCTTTGAAAGAATTTGTCCATAAGCAACTACAATTGCTAAATCCAAATTTAAAGATTTTATGTAATCTATTTCTTTTTCAATATTTTCAGGTGTTTTTATTTCAATGCCTAATTCTTCAGATAATAAATGTATAGGAGATTTATTTAATTTATGTCCTCTATTTGACTTTCTTGGAGGTTGACTGAATACACAAGATATTTTGTAATTACTTTGATGGATAGATTTTAAGATAGAAACTGCAAAATTAGGTGTCCCTAAAAAAGCTATTTTTTTATCCATTTATCAAACAATAATTCTATCGGGCTTCTCTTTTTGTTTTGAAAGCTTTTTGATAATCATTGTTTTTTTTAATTTTGATAAATAATCTATAAATAGTATTCCCTCTAAATGATCCATTTCATGTTGGATACATGTTGCCAACAAACCCTCAGCATTCAAAACTTTTTTTTTACCGTTATAATCTAAATATTCAACATCACATTTTTTTGGGCGATCAATTTCTGCAAAATAATTTGGAACTGATAAGCAACCTTCTTCATATGTTGAAAGTTCAGTATTTTTATTTTTGATAACTGGATTTACAAAGTACAAAGGATTTTTTTTTTCTTCACCTTTAGAAATATCCATTACAATAATCCTCTTTGGTATACCTATTTGAATTGCGGCTAACCCTATTCCATTTGCAGCATACATTGTGTCTAACATATCATCCATCAATTTCTGTTCATCTCTACCAACCGAAATTACATCTTTGGATTTTTGCCTTAATATTTTATTAGGTTCTGTGATTATCGTTTTAATTGACATAACTAATTTTATAACAAATTTTAGACTTTTAAAGGCAGAACTTTTAGTAAAATTTCATTCCTCAAATCTACCAGTTTTAATTCATTCAAGATACTAACAATGTAATCTACAGATTCTATGCCAAGATCTTCTAAATTATCTTCTCCAATAATTTCAGAAATTTTTAAAAGTACCAATCCAGTTTCTCCATTTACAATCATGGTATTTATTTCTGACGGTAAATTGTAATTGTAATCATACAACTTTTGATATTTTCTCAATATTTGAACTCCGTCTGATTTTAGTGATTCTACTACAATTATATCCTTTAGAGAAAAAACATATTTTTTGTTTTTTTTTATTTTTTTGAGTAAATCATTAGTCTCTTTTTCTACCTGTGGAAGACTAGTTTTATTTTGAAAATAGTTCAAAACTTTTGATTGATGAAAAACTTTATTATTCAATTTAATTTTTAGCTCTGCAAGTTTCTCTGGCTCCTTATTTTTCATAAAAAAAGTTGTGTAATTTGAGGGTATTTCATCCTCTGGGATATTTTTAAGAAGACTTGCAAGTTTTTCATCAAAAGCATTAGGTAGATTTGATTGATCAAATGATTTTTTTAGTAAAGAAAGCAAATTTAATTTCTTTGGGATTTCGCTGGTCAATAATAATCTTTGATATAATAATGCTCTTGCTTCGTAATCTTCTAGCAGTTTATATGCATTTCTGTAATTTAGTAGTTGATTGATATCAAATTGAAATCTCATATATAATTTAAACAAATCTTCTTCTTTATAAACTTCATCATTAGTTGCTATCTCAATTAATTTAATTTGTTCTTCATTTTCTATATCAACAAATTCCATATTTTTGAGTAAATTGGATGTCGCTAAATAGTTCCATATAAATTTAGGAGTTTCAATTTTGGGTTCATATTCAAAATCCTTAATAGTTTTGTGGGATAAATGGAAATAAAGAATATTTTTTTCTGAAAGTTCTTCACTTGATTTTTTATAACCCATTAAAATATTAAATTTATTTACGAAAAATTTATCTAGATCTCCAAGCTCAGTTTTAAGATCGAATAATAATTGTGCTTCGTCTCTCCTATCTTGATGTATTAAACAATATATTTTAAAATTTGTGAGGTAATCACTAGAAATTAAATTTGTTATCTCAAATATTTCACATGATTTATCTAACTGAGAGTTCGACAAATAATGGTCCGTATAAAATTTAATTAATTTTTCACCCTCAATTAAATTTGGGTTTTTAATAAGAAATTCTTTTATTAAATCGAAATTTTCTTTTTTAATTAAATAATCAAACTTAAAGTCCAAAAATTCTTTTGAGGAAATATTTGTATTTGGAATGTAAGAGTTTGTTAATAATGCAATATCAAGAATCTTTTCTGAAAACTTTGACAAATCCTTTGACGTCAAATTTTTTAAAGTGCTTTTGATATCTTCTCCATTGCTATTTGACCACATATCTATTGATAGTCCATTTTCTTCAGGATCATATAAACCAGCTAGTTTAATGTCTGATACACTTAAGGAGTTGTTTACTAATATTTTTTCGTTTTGTTGTTCAATTTTTATTCCTTGAATAACGTCAGTGCTATCTTCATTTTTATTTTGAATTATAGATTGATCTTCAGGGATTTCTTTTTTTTTCAATATTCCAAATATCTACTGGCTCATTGGCTTTTATATTATTTATTGGATTACAAACTAAAAATACAAAAAAGAAACTACTTAATTGTTTTAAAATTTTCATTAGGTATTACTTTTTCAATTTTTTTATTTGGTGCTGGAAAATCAACTTTAGCAACAAAAACAACTCCAATAAAAAGAACAATAACTACTAAAATAAGTTTAATTAAAAATTTACCTATAGCAAATATTCCACCTGTGCTTGTTTTTTTTGTGAATTGCATATAGTTTAAGTAATTTCAAAATAAGACATATTTGTGTTTTTTCAATATAGAAACCTATGAAATCAAAAAAAAACATCGTTTTAGTCGGTATGATGGGAGCTGGAAAATCCTCAATTGGAAAATTATTATCCAAGAAAATTGGATTTGATTTTGTTGATATCGATAAATTAATAGAAGAAAAAGAAGATAAAACTATTGTAGAAATATTTAGAATAAATGGTGAGAAATATTTTAGAGATTTAGAGGAAAAGATTTCAATAGAAAAATTAAAAAATACTAATCAAGTGATTGCCTTAGGTGGAGGTGCATATTTAAATAGAAATATCAGAAAACAAACTTTAGCTAAATCAAATAGTTTTTGGTTAAACTGGAACTCATCTACACTAATAAAAAGAATTAAAGATAACAAAAAAAGACCATTAGTTTTAAATTTAAAAATAAATGAGATAAAGAAATTGATAGATGAAAGATCAAAAATATATATTTCGTCTGATTATAAAATTAATTGTGATAAGCTTGATAAATTTGAAATTGTAAAAAAAATAAAAGATATATATGAAGGCTCATAATTTAAGTATTAATACTAAAACAAAAAAATATTCTATTTTTATTGGTTCAAATTTAATCTCAAATATAAACAGAATTTTTACATTACAAAAATTATCATTTTCTAAAATTTTAATTGTAGTGGACAAGAATGTTCCTTTTAAATTTAAAAAAAAATTAATCAGTAATCTAAAAACTGACCTGAAAAAGATTCATGTATTTAACCCTAGTGAAAAGAACAAAAGTCAAAAAACTGTTGAAATTATTCAAAATATTCTTTTTAAGAATAGATTTAATAGAGATGATTGTTTAATTGCATTTGGAGGAGGTATCACTGGAGATGTTGCTGCATATTCTGCAAGCACATATAAAAGAGGTATTAAATTTGTTAACATTCCCACAACTCTGTTGGCTCAAGTAGATTCCTCTGTAGGTGGGAAAACAGGTATCAATAATTCATATGGCAAAAATCTAATTGGAAGTTTCTATCAACCTGACGCTGTGGTATCAGATATAAATTTACTAAAATCATTAAATACTAGGGAAATTATTTGTGGATATGCTGAAATATTAAAAAGTAGCCTATTAGAGAGCTATCAAAGTTTTAACTACTTAGACAAAAATATTAAGGATATTTTAAAGCTTAAAGAGCCATTTATAAACAAAGCTATTCTCAAGAGTTGTAATTTGAAAAAAAAAATAGTTCAAAAGGATGAAACAGAGAAAAATTTAAGAAAAGTTTTAAATCTAGGACATACATTTGCACATGCTTATGAAAGTTGTTTAGGATTCTCAAAAAAACTAAATCATGGTGAGGCAGTTATAATTGGAATTAAGAATTCAATCGAATTTAGTAAAAAGCAAAATTTGATAAATATCAAATCTTATAAGTCCATTAAAAATCATATAAATAAAATACCATTAAATAAAAATTTTAAATCATTATTTAAGAAAAAAGATATAAATAAAATCATATCCTTTATGAAATCTGACAAAAAAAATAGTTCAAAAAAAATTAATTTAATACTATTTAAAAATTTTGGGAAAATAAAAACCGATTTTCAAATCACTGAATTTTCTTTAAAAAAATTTTTAAATTCTCAGCTAAGTAATTAAAATCTGTAACGAATGTATATATTCTCTCATTTCATTCTCTAATATTTTAAAAATTAGTCTATTAGATTGCACTTTATTCATTTTTTTTAGTTTTTCTGACTTAATTTTTAATTTTATATGAAATTTTTTAGGATCATTATTTTTATGATTTTTATGTAAAAAGGATTTATCTTCTAGATAAATTTCTTCGACTGATTGATTTTCTTGGATTTTTTTTTTTACTATTTCTGAAAGTTGATTAATATCCATTTAAATAAATATTATACTACATGAAAAATATCTGTGATTGGAACAATTGTTTTGAGGAAGGGTTGTATAAAGCACCCAAAGAAAGAGATAATAGTAAAAATTTTAGATTACTATGTTTAGAACATGTAAAAGAATTCAATAAAAATTGGAATTATTTCTCTGGTATGAATGATCAGCAGATAATGGATTTTTTGAGATCAGATTTAACCTGGCACAAACCGACGCAGAGATTTAGTTCATCAGATAATTTTTTTAAAGTTTTATGGAATAACGCACTAAAAGATGAAATGGATAAAATGAAATTTGATAATGAATTTAACCATATGAACAAATTTAAGTTTAATAGTAATGATATTAAAGCATTTGGAATACTTGGAGTATCGGTAGGACTAAAATGGGAAAAAATTCAGGAAAAATTTAAAAAACTTGTTAAAAAATTTCACCCTGATATGAATTCTGGAAATAAAAAATTTGAAGATAAACTTAAAGTAATAACTTTAGCTTATACTCAACTTAAAAATACTTATAAGGATAGAATTGACACCTAATATTGAGAAAACTCCAGACATAAAATTATCAGTTAACCAAACTTTTGGTTTTGAAAGCGATATGGAAGTTGATGCATTTTCTGAAAAGTCAGAATATGTGCCTGAAATAGATAAAAGCTATAAATTTGATAAAGAAACAACTTTAGCAGTCTTAAGCGGTTTTGCTTTTAATAAAAGAGTTTTGGTTCAAGGCTATCATGGTACTGGAAAATCCACACATATTGAGCAAATAGCTGCGAGATTAAATTGGCCATGTATTAGAATTAATTTAGATAGTCATGTTAGTAGGATAGATTTAATTGGTAAAGATTCAATTGTAATTAAAGATGGGAAGCAAGTCACAGAGTTTAAAGAAGGTATCCTTCCTTGGTCTATTCAAAATCCAGTTGCTCTTGTTTTTGATGAGTATGATGCTGGTAGACCAGATGTAATGTTTGTAATTCAAAGAGTGTTAGAAGCAGAAGGTAATTTTACATTATTAGATAAAAATAAAGTAATAAAGCAAAATAAATTTTTTAGATTATTTGCAACATCAAATACTGTTGGTTTGGGCGATACAACTGGATTATATCATGGAACACAACAGATAAATCAAGGCCAAATGGATAGATGGAATATAGTTACCACACTAAACTATCTAGGTTTAGAGAAGGAAATGGAAATCATTTTAAGCAAAAACAAAAATCTTAATAATGCTAAAGGTAAAGAAAAAGTCTCTAATATGATTAAAGTAGCAACACTTACGAGAAAAGGTTTTATGGCTGGTGATATTTCAACTGTTATGAGCCCACGTACTGTTTTGCATTGGGCAGAAAATTCAGAAATATTTAAAGACACTGGATATGCATTTAGGCTTACATTTTTAAATAAATGTGATGATGTAGAAAAAAATATTATTGCTGAATACTATCAAAGATGTTTTGGAGAAGATTTACCCGAGTCCATGATAAATGTTCAAGTTTAAATGAACAAAGAAGACAGTTTCAAAGAAAAATTTAAGCAAGCAATATTATCGACCGTTAAAGTAATCTCTGAGGATAACTTTTCAAATCCTAAAAATAAGAAACAATTAAATGAAGAAAACCTCAAGGTAAATAACATTGAAAATATCAAAGATAAAAATGAATTTATAAAAATAAGAGCAGAAAATGATTCTGAAGCTTTAAAAAGAAAATTTTCAAATAAATCAATCTTTGAAAAAAATATGCCATCTAATCATGGTTGCCAATCGTTATATAAATTGTCTGAAAAAATTAGATATGAAATATTAGGATCGGAAATGTTAATGGGAATTTCAAAGAATTTCCAAAATAACTATTCAAATAAATTAAGAAAAATTGATCTTACAAAAATTAAAAAAAAAGACGATGTAAATATTTCAGATGCATTTGAAATTTATATGTTAGAAAAATTTTTAAAAGTACAAATTGAGCCAGAGGCTCAAAAAATTTTAAGTTTTTGGGAGAAAGAGTTGAGGGATACTTTTGATAAACATATTACATACTTAAATAAAAACTTAGAAAATCAAGAGATCTACAATTCAAAATTTTCAGAAATATTAGAGAATATGGAAATTTTTGATAATGAAGAAAATGATGAAAAAAAAGAGACTCAAGAAGATAATAACCAAGATAATTCAAGCTCCAATAATCAAGATGATAATGATTCAGATAGTTCAGAAGATAAAAAAGAGGATGAGTCTTTAAATGAAGGGGTAGATGGTTTAGACGACATAAACGAATTTCGACTTGATGAACAGACAACAAGTGAAGAAAATGAAAACCAACAATCTGAAAGTGTTGTTCAAAAGAAAAATTTAGGTGTTGGAGATAAAGATTATAAAGTATTTACAACCGAATTTGATGAAGTTGCAAAAGCTGAAAACCTTGAAAGCCCCGAAGAAATTTCTAAACTCAGAAAAAATTTGGACCAACAGCTAACAAGTTTCCAAGATATTATAACTAAACTTGCAAATAAGTTACAACGTCAATTATTAGCAAAACAAAACAGAGCATGGGAATTTGATTTAGAGGAAGGTTTATTAGATAGTTCTAAATTACCTAGAATTATTATTGATCCTTATAATTCCTTATCATTCAAAAAAGAGAAAGACTTAGATTTTAAAGATACCGTTGTAACATTATTGATTGATAATTCTGGATCAATGAGAGGTAGACCAATTACAATTGCCGCTCTATGTGCTGATATTTTATCTAGAACTTTGGAAAGATGCTCAGTGAAAGTTGAAATTCTTGGGTTTACAACAAAAAACTGGAAAGGTGGATTGTCTAGAGAGGAATGGAATAAATCTGGTAAAACAAAAAATCCTGGAAGATTAAATGATTTAAGGCACATAATTTATAAATCAGCAGATACACATTGGAGACAGTCAAAGAAAAATTTAGGACTTATGCTTAAAGAAGGTCTTCTAAAAGAAAACATTGATGGAGAGGCTATTACCTGGGCATTTAATAGACTTAAAAAAAGAAAAGAGGAAAGAAAGATTATGATGGTAATTTCTGATGGTGCACCAGTAGACGATTCAACTTTATCAGTAAATTCTGGAGATTTTCTCGAGAAACATTTAAAGAAAATTGTTAAGTTTATTGAAAACAAAAGTGATATTGAAATTTTAGCAATCGGTATTGGACACGATGTTTCTAGATATTATCAAAAAGCAATAAAAATAACTGACGTCCAAGAATTAGGAGATGTGATGATTGGACAATTAAGTGGATTGTTTGAGAATAAAAAAAAATTACATTAAATATTTGCTAAATTTTTATTCAGCCATTCTATTTTAATTTCTGCTCCACCTCTTGTCTCTGAATTTCTAAATATTAGTTTAGCTTCATTTTTCTCAAGTAGAGTTTTGCCTATAAATATCCCTAAACCTAAGCCAGACTTACTTTTATCCTTTGATTTTATTGATTTAATATAGGGTTCACCAATTTTACTAAAAACATCTTTTGGGAATCCTGGTCCATCATCTTCGATTGTTATTTCAGAGACCTCACTATCGCTTTTAATTGCAATATAGATGTTATTTTTCGCGAATTTATTCGCATTACCAATAAAATTTCTTATCCCATACACAATCTCAATTGATTTTGTAACATTGAATGAGTTAGCATTTTGTTCGACATCAATATCGAAATTTTTATCGGAAATTTCTTGAAATGATGTAACTATTTCTTTGACGTAGTCTTGCAAACTCAAGTCTTTATCAATAAACTCATCTTCTACGATTGGATTTAATGTTAATCTTTTTAATATCTCATTACACCTATCTACTTGGCTTACAAGAAGGTCGATATCCTTTTTTACATCCTTATCATTTTTAAATTGTTCAAATAATTCTTGTGATATTATTTTAATTGTTGAAAGAGGTGTTCCTAATGAGTGTGCTGCTGCTGCGGCTTGACCTCCTAAAGATATAAGCTCATGTTCTTTAGAAATTTCCTCTTGTATCTTATCTAAAGCTTCTTTTCTAAGATTAGACTCTTTTCCAAATGATAAAGCAAAGTAATTTAGGAATAATAAAGCTATAATCAATGCTAAAGGAATTGAATAATAAATATAAATGTTTGTTATTGATTGATCTAGTGGTGCCGGTAAATGCTCATGATAAAAAGTTAGTAAAATTATACATAAAATAGTAAAACCTATAAGTATAATATTTGTTTTAATATCTAAACTGGATGAGGCAAACACACTTGGTATTAATAAAAATATAGCAAATGGATTTAATATTCCACCTGATAAATATAATAAAGCTGCTAATTGAATAATATCTATTAATAAAAAATTAAAAGCTGATCTGTTTGATAAGTATGTTTTCTTATAAAAAAAAATTAAAAATAAATTACTTATTGCACCAATCAAAATTATTAGGTTGGCAAAAATATAATTGAATTCAAAATCAAATATAAATCTAACACTATTTATAGTTATAAATTGACCAATGATCCCTATCCATCTTAAATTTATATAAGTAGACTTATTCAATGAGTAAAGTTGTGAAGTTTTTCCAAACTCCATTTTAAATGTCTAAATTTGAAACATTAATTGCGTTATCGACAATAAAATCTTTTCTCGAAGACACATCGCTTCCCATTAAAGTTTGAATAAGATCTTGGTCTTTTTGCGAATTCTTTGAGTATTGTACTTGTAGCAAGTTTCTAGTTTCGGGATCCAGTGTTGTGCTCCATAATTCTTCTGGGTTCATTTCTCCTAAACCTTTAAATCTTTGAATATTCAATTTTGATTTTTCTTCTTGTAAAGATTTTTCAAAATCCTTGGATCCCTTTTTTATTTTTTTCAGATCTTTTGAATTTTTCACTATGAAATCCTCTAATTCTTTCTCATCCTTGATGTAAATTCCTTTAGATCCTTTATTAATTTTAAATAATGGTGGTTGAGCTAAATATACATGACCATTTTCAATTAACTTATTAAATGGTTTATTATTAAAGAATGTAAGTAATAGAGCTCTAATATGTGATCCATCGACGTCAGCATCTGTCATTATAATTATTTTTCCATATCTCAAATCTTTTAAATCGATCTCATCATTTTTAGGATCAAGTCCTAAAGCATTTATCAAAGTAACTATTTCATTTGATGACATCATTTTTGATAGTGCTTTTGTCCTTAGATCATTTGTATGTCCGTTTTTTTTTGATCCATTTAACTCCGTAAATGTATTAAGAATTTTTCCTCTTAAAGGTAAAACTGCTTGATTTTCTCGATTTCTTCCTTGTTTTGCTGATCCACCAGCTGAGTCACCCTCGACTATGAATAACTCAGTGCCATCTTGTTTTGAATTTTGACAATCCGCCAACTTACCAGGCAAACCACTTAATTCTAACGATCCTTTTCTTCTAACGTTTTCTCTTGCTTTCCGTGCAACATCCCTAGCTACGGCAGCTTGTATAATTTTTGTGAGAACTATTTTTGCAACAGACGGGTTTTGATCAAACCAAATTGAAAGTTTTTCACTTATAATTGTTTCTACTATGTTTCTTACTTCAGATGATACTAGCTTATCTTTAGTTTGAGACGAAAATTTTGGATCAGGTATTTTTACAGATAACACGCAGGTTAATCCCTCCTTAACATCATCACCTGATAAAGAAACTTTATTTTTTTTTAAAAGATTTTGTTCAGATGCATATTTATTTATAACTCTAGTTAATGCACTTCTAAATCCCAACAAATGTGTTCCGCCATCTTTTTGATAAATATTGTTTGTATAAGAGAATACATCTTCATTATATCCAGCATTCCATTTTAAAGAACACTGAACATCAATTTTGTTTTTAAGACCTTCAATATAAATTGGTCTTCTAAACAAATCATTGTCACTTTTGTTTTTTAATTTTTCTCTTTTTTCGTCAAGAAATTCAACAAATTCGACTATTCCACCATCGAATTTAAACTCAACACTTTTAGATTTTTTTTGAGTTAGATCAGTTAATATTATTTTAATTCCCTTATTTAAAAAAGCTAGTTCTCTCATCCTTTTTTGCAAAGTTAAAAAGCTAAATTTGTTTAAGGAAAATATTTCTTTAGATGGTAAAAATTTTATTTCTGTACCCGTAATTTTTGATTTACCAACAACTTTTAAAGGTGATTTTGCATCACCGTTTTTAAATTCAATGAAATGTTTTTTTCCGTCTCTATCTATAGTGAGTTCAAGTCTCTCAGATAATGCATTTACTACAGAAACACCAACTCCATGTAAACCACCTGAAACTTTATAGGAGTCATGATCAAACTTTCCACCAGCATGTAACTGGGTCATTATAACTTCAGCTGCTGATTTTTTTTCACCCTTATGAATATCGACTGGAACACCCCTTCCATCATCCTTGACTGTTACAGATCCATCTTGATTAATATCTACTGAAATATTTTTACAGTGACCTGCTAAAGCCTCATCAATAGAGTTATCAACAACTTCGTAGACCATGTGATGTAGCCCCGTGCCATCATCAGTGTCACCTATATACATGCCTGGTCTTTTTCTAACTGCCTCAAGTCCTTTTAGAACTTTGATGGAGTCTGCCTGATAAGAACTGTTATTTTTTGCCATTTTTATTTTTTTTGGAAAGATTTTTTATACCATTTTTGAAATTTTTAATAAAATGCAGAAGGTATTTAATAGTTAAAAACTGTTGATAATCAAAGCTTTTTTAACGTTTTTTAGTTTTTTTTTCTTGAATTTTAATTTTGGCAAAAAAGATCCGTTTTTTGATACAATTTCAACTTCTGACGGATGTATGAACAAAAACCAAATCAGAATGAAGCCAATTCACAAAGTGATAGTTATTATTTATCATATATTTGTATATTGCTGAATCTAGCACACTATTAATACTTTGATTAGTAAACTCTAATTTTGATAGATCATTATCTAAGGACTCAATAATTATCATTTCTGGTGCATACTTTTTCAAATTAATACTTTTTATTACTTCAAGCTCATGTCCCTCTACATCAATAAGCAATAAATTGATTTTTTTATCTCTAAACTTAGTTTTTTCTATAATCGAATTTAATGTAAAAGTTTTTATTTTTTTAATTTCATTTGCTAAATCTTTTCTTCCTTTATCTAGAGAATTAATTGCGGATCTATTGTGAAAAAAATACAATTCCCTTTCCCCTTCTTCCTCAGAAATTGCTGCACAAATATTTTCATCTCTTCGTCTTATGTGATTAAATAAGTCTATAGTGTGGAAATCTAAATCAATATTTATACCAGACCACCCTTTATCATATAATATTTTTGTGTTGTTTCCTTTAAAAGGATGAAAGCAGCCAACATCGATATAAACACCCCCCTTTTTTTTAAAAAAATAATCAACAATCAAATCTTGAGCTGCTACTGAATAAGATTTTTTAAAATGATTTGAGTATTTTATTTTTTGTGAAAGAAAATAAAAAAATTTTAAAATATTAAACCCTTTTCTATAAAGATATTTTTTTTTTAATTTTTCTTCAATTTTCATTAATTTTTATTATCTTTTTATACGAGTGTTCATATTATTCATCAATTATTTGTGGCGGAGAGAATGGGATTCGAACCCATGAAAGGGTTTCCCCTTTACACGCTTTCCAAGCGTGCGCCTTCAACCACTCGGCCACCTCTCCAAAAAATCAACTTTCTTTTGAAATTTTTAATACACCTATAAATGCCTCTTGTGGTATTTCAACTTTTCCAAATTGTTTAGCTCTTGCTTTACCTTTTTTTTGTTTTTCAAGAAGTTTTCTTTTTCTATCTAGTGCTCCTCCACCATGTATCTTTGTTAATACATCTTTTTTAAAGCCTTTTATGGTTTCTCTTGCAATAATTTTACCTCCAATAGCAGCCTGTATAGGTATCATAAAATTATGTCTTGGAATTAAATCTTTCAATTTTTCGCAAACTTCTCTTCCAGTTGATTGCGCAAAGTCTGTATGTATCATCATTGCAAGCGCATCTACTGGTTCTGAATTTACTAAAATACTCATTTTTACTAAATCACCTTCTCTGTGTCCTATTATTTCATAGTCAAAACTTGCGTATCCGCTTGTCATTGATTTCAATCTATCATTAAAATCAAAAACAACTTCATTTAATGGTAGTTCGTAGTTGACAACTGCTCTATTTCCTGAGTAGCTTAAATTTGTTTGTATCCCTCTTTTGTCTTGGCATATTTTTATAATTGAACCAAGATATTGATCAGGTGTGATAATAGTTGCTTTTATCCATGGCTCCTCAATAAAATTGATTAATGTAGGATCTGGCAAACTTGATGGATTCTGTAAATCATTTACATCGCCATTGTTCATGTGAATTTTATAAACAACACCAGGAGTTGTTGTAAGAAGATTTATATCAAATTCTCTTTCTAATCTTTCAGTAACTATTTCTAAATGAAGGAGACCTAGAAACCCACACCTAAAACCTAATCCTAAAGCAGAAGAAGACTCTGGCTCATAGGAAAAACTAGCATCATTTAATTGTAACTTAGCTAAACCGTCTTTTAATTTTTGATATTCTGAACTATCTACTGGAAACAAACCACAAAATACAACGGGTTTACTTGGTTTAAAACCAGGCAAAGCCCCTTTAAGTGGGTAATTTGCATCACATATAGTGTCACCAACTTTTGTATCAGATAAAACTTTTATGCCAGTTGTTATAAAACCAATTTCACCTGCGTTTAACTCATTTATGTCTTTAGGTTTGGGTGTGAAAACACCAACTTTTTCCACAAAATAATCCTGGTTTGTAGACATCATTTTAATTTTCATATTTTTTGATATTTTTCCGTCTATAACTCTAACCAAAATCACCACTCCAAGGTAAGTGTCATACCAACTGTCAACTAAAAGACATTTTAATTTATTATTTGCTTCTCCTTTTGGACCAGGAAGTACATGAATTATTTGCTCTAATATATCTTCTATACCTTCTCCTGTTTTTTCCTGAGCAGGGAACTGCTCCAGTGGTATCAATCCCTATAACATCTTCAATTTGTTTATTTGTTCTTTCAATATCAGATGCTGGTAAATCAATTTTGTTTAAGACAGGTATTATTTCATGATTTATATCAAGTGCTTGATAAACATTTGCAAGTGTTTGTGCCTCAACACCTTGAGTACTATCAACAATTAAAATTGAGCCTTCACATGCATATAATGACCTACTAACTTCATAACTAAAATCAACATGTCCTGGTGTGTCAATTATATTTAAAACATAATTTTTTCCATCTTTAGCTTTATAGTTTAATTTTACTGTTTGTGCTTTAATTGTAATTCCTCTTTCCCTCTCAATATCCATAGAATCTAAAACTTGTGCCTTCATTTCTCTATCCGTAAGCCCGCCACATTTGTGAATTATTCTGTCAGCTATAGTTGATTTACCGTGATCTATATGCGCAATAATAGCAAAATTTCTTATATTATTAATTGTAGTTGTCATTTTTAGGATCTTATTTTAGCGCCAGACTTACTCTCGACTGTAGAAATAATTAAATTATTAATTTTTTCTAGATCTTTTTCGTTTAAAGTTTTTTCAGATGATTGTACTGTAACATTAAGTGCGATTGATTTTTTATCTTTTGGAATATTTTCCCCTTCATAAACATCAAAAACCTTAACATTTTTAATTAAATCTTTGTCTATAGATACAATTATATCTATCAAATCTTGTGCTTTAATTTTTTTATCAATTACAAATGCAAAATCTCTCTCAGATTTTTGATAATCAGAATACTCAAATTGAGACTTTTGATCTTTAAGTTTTTTCTTTGTTTCTTTAAAATAATCTAAATATATTTCAAATCCTATTAAAGCATCAGTTTTAATATCTAATTTTTTTACAATATTTGGATGAATTTCACCAAAAAATGCAATTGGCTTATCTTCTTCAGTGCTTAAAAAAACTGATCCTGATTTGCCTGGATGATAATAAGATGGGGCTTGATCTTTTATTATTAGTTTATTTTTACTAAATCCTGCCTCTACTATAGTTTTAATAGTATCTCTCTTTGCATCAAATACATCAACATTTCTCTCTGTTTCTTGCCAATTTAATCTAAAATATTTTCCAGCTTGCAAAGCACCTATTACTGTTAGTTGCTCACCTGGCCTAGTACCCAAAAAAACTGGCCCTATCTCAAAAAAAGATAAATCTTTAAATCCTCTGTCTATATTTTTTTTTAAATAAAAAATTAAATTTGGAAATATTGAATTTCTTAAAACATTTAAATCTGAACTAATTGGGTTAACAATTTTTATTTCATTATATTTTTCTCTAAATAAATTATTTATTTTAGAGTCTGTAAATGACCAAGTAACTGTCTCGTAAAAACCTTTAGACGCCACTGAACGTTGTAAGAAATGGAATAATTTTTGCTGCCTATTTAAAGTTGGTTTAAGTCTAGATTTTTCTGGTGTTAGTGTTTGAATATGTTCATAACCTTTAATTCGAACAATTTCTTCAACAATGTCAATTGGTTGCGTGATATCTGGTCTCCATGAGGGAATTTCTAAATCTAAACTTTCTTTATTCTCGTTGATTTTAAAACCAAGATTGGAAATTATTTTAATTATTTCTTTTTTTTTCAATTTTAAATCCTGTTATTTTTTCAAATAAAGAAATTCCAAATTTTACTTTATTTGTTTTTTCTTCTTCCAATCTTTGTATATCAAATTTACTTACTTCGCCCCCACACACTTCTTTAATTAGATCCGCTGCTTTGATTAGTCCAGCTTCAATTGATTTTGGATCAATTCCTCTTTCAAATCTAAATTTTGCGTCTGTATCTACATTTAGTAATTTTGAAGTTTTTCTAATTGATCTTGGTAAAAAATACGCTGACTCTAATAATATATTTTTTGTCTTTAGTTCAGTTCCTGACCGTGTTCCACCTATGATTCCACCTAGTCCTAACACTCCTGATTGGTCAGAAATTACACACATATCATCATCTAAGGAATATTTTTTATTGTCTAGTGCTTCAAAAGTTTCACCTTTTTTTTGAATTTCTTACTATAATTTCTTTACTTACTTTATCAGCATCATATGCGTGAAGTGGCCTATTTAAATCAATCATCACATAGTTTGTTATATCTACAATTGCAGATATTGGTTTTTGCCCTAACGAAATAATTTTATCTTTTAACCACTGAGGACTTTCTTTATTTGAAACCCCCTTTATTAAACAGCTACCAAAAATTGTGCAGCCTTGTTTTTTTTCTTTTTTAATAGTTACTTTTAAGTCCTGATCAAAATTTTGATTTAATTTACTATTTTTTATTTTTTTTAAAGAACCAACTCCAGCTGCAGCAAGATCTCTTGCAATACCTCTTACACCAAGACAATCTGGTCGATTTGGTGTTATAGATAAATCTACAACTTTAGGAGTTTTGGTATCAAAATATTTTTTCCCAATTTTTTCCTTATACTTTTCTGATAACTCTGTAATTCCCTCGCTTTCATCTGATAATTTAAGCTCAGCTTCAGAACACAACATTCCATAGGAAGTAACACCTCTTATTTTACTGATTGATAGTTTCATTTGATTTTTTGGTATTATTGCACCTGGTCCTGCATATACTGTGAATAAACCTTTTTTTGCATTGGGAGCTCCGCACACAACTTTAACAGTTTCACTTTTACCAATGTCAACTTCACAAACTCTTAATCTATCTGCATTAGGATGTTGTTGCGCATTTATTATTTTTGCAACAATAAAATCATCTAACTCGGAAGGTGCATTTTCAAAACTCTCAACCTCGAGACCAACGTTCGTTAAATTATTAATTATCTCTTTATCATTAAGATCTGTATCTAAATGTTGTTTAAGCCAATCGATTGTAAATTTCATCTACTCAATCCTCTGTAGCTTGATGGTACATCTAAAGGATCGAACCCAAAATGGCTTAGCCATCTATAATCTGTTTCAAAAAAAGCTCTTAAATCATTAATTCCATATTTTAGCATAGCTAATCTATCTATTCCAATTCCAAAGGCGTAACCCTGAAATTTCGATGGATCAACATTTACATTTTTTAGGACGTTTGGATGAACCATTCCACATCCTAAAATTTCTAACCATTTGTCTCCTTCACCTATGATTATTTTGCCATCTTTAATTTCATAACCTATATCAACCTCAGCTGATGGCTCTGTAAATGGAAAATGACTTGGTCTAAATCTCATCTTCAATTTATCCACTTCAAAAAACTCTTTAATAAAATAATTTAGACAACCTTTAAGATGTCCCATATTTATATCTTTATCTATATGTAGTCCTTCAACTTGATGAAACATAGGTGCATGTGTTTGGTCACTGTCAGATCTGTAAGTTCTTCCAGGTGCAATTATTTTGAATGGAGGTTTGCCTTTTAACATAGTCCGAACTTGTACAGGAGAGGTATGTGTCCGTAGTAACAATTCTTTTTTTTCATCTAAGTAAAATGTATCATGCATATCTCTTGCTGGATGATTGTCAGGCGTATTAAGCGCTGTAAAATTATTATATTCATTTTCTACGTCTGGACCCTCTTCAACGCTAAAACCTATTTCAGAAAAAATAGATGAAATTTCATCTATTACTTGTGAAACTGGATGAATCTTTCCTTGTTTAAAATCTCTTTCAGGTAAAGTGACATCTACTTTTTCATTTTCTAACTTTAGGTTTATCTCTTTTGTTTCGATTTCCTCAATTTTGCTTGTAATTTTATTTTGTAGCTCTTCTTTTATAAAATTTAAGTCCGATGCAAATTTTTTTCGCTCTTCTTGAGAGACTGATCCTAAATTTTTGAACTCGTTAGAGACTATTCCATTTTTACCAAATAATTCAGTTTTAATTTGATTTATAGATTCTATATTTTGGTCTTTATCGAGTTTATTAAGATATTCGTCTTTTATTTTTTTAATATCAGACATTTTAGTAGATTATTTGTTAACTTAAGAAAAACAATAGCGAAGATTAATTTAGAGCTGCTTGTGCTTTTTTTACAATCGTTTTAAATGCTTGCGGATTATCGTATGCGATTTCTGCTAGAATTTTTCTATCTAATTTAATTCCTGATTTACTTAGACCATTTATAAACTTAGAGTAAGTTAAACCCTCTTCTCTTACTCCTGCATTAATTCTTTGAATCCATAAAGATTTAAAATCTCTTTTTTTATTTCTTCTATCTCTATATGCATATTGCATAGCCTTTTCCATTGCTTGTCTTGCAACTCTTATTGTATTCTTTCTTCTTCCCCATTGGCCTTTTACAGCTTTAAGAACTTTTTTGTGTTTTGCTCTGCTGGTTACGCCTCTTTTAACTCTAGCCATTTTATCCTCTTAAACTATAGGGCATATAAGATTTCACAATTTTTCCATCTTGTTTTGCCATCACAGTTGTGCCCCTTTGTTTTCTTATTTGGGAATTAGTTCTTTTTATCATTCCATGCCTTTTACCAGCCTGTGCAGTAATCACTTTTCCTTTAGCTGAAATTTTAAATCTTTTTTTTGCTGAGCTTTTTGTTTTCAATTTAGGCATAATTTTTGGAGCCTTATACAAATATTAATATTAATTTACAACTAGAAATATTACTTATAATGGCTGAATAACCATTATCATTTGTTTGCCATCAAATTTAGGCTGTAATTCTACACGACCAATATCTTGCATATCTTGCTTGATTTTATCCATTAACTCATTTCCTAAACTGGAGTGTTGCAGTTCTCTTCCTTTAAAACGTATTGTAAATTTTACTTTATCCCCTTTTGCTAAAAATTTTTGAGCGTTCTTTATTTTAAAAGTATAGTCATGTACCTCTGTCACAGGTCTTAATTTTATTTCCTTTAACTCAATTTTTTTTTGTTTCTTTTTTGCTTTGTTGGCTTTTTTCTGGGCATCATATTTATATTTACCCATATCCATTATTTTACACACAGGAGGTTTAGCGTTTGGCGCAATTTCAATCAAGTCAAGTCCTTCATCCCTAGCACGATTAATTGCGTCATTTAAATTTAAAATACCAAGATTTTCACCATCACTTGCAATTACCTGAACCTCATGTGAAGTAATCCTGTTGTTTGATCTTGGTCCTTTTGGTTTTGTTCTTTTCTGAAAATAATTTTGTTTGAAGTCTGGCACTTAAATTGAAGGCGCTTTGTTTAAAGCAGAGTATTTTTTTATAAACTCGTTAAAATCCATATTTTCTTGTTTATTAGAATCCAATCTTCTAATAGTTACTGTATTAGAGTCAACTTCTTTTTTCCCACAAATAAGTAATAAAGGTACTTTTGACAATGAATGTTCTCTAATTTTATAATTTAAATTATGATTTTTTAAATCAACTTCACTTGAGATACCAACTTTTTTTAATTCATGATTAATTTTTTTTGAATAGTCATCAAAGTCACTTGAAATTGGTATTACAACTACTTGTAATGGTGTGAGCCAAAAAGGTAATTTACCTGAATAATTTTCAATTAAGATTCCAATAAATCTCTCTAAGGAACCAAACAATGCTCTATGCAACATAACAGGTATTTTCTTTGATCCATTTTTTTCAACATAAGTGGCTCCTAATCTTCCAGGTAAATTTAAATCTACTTGTAAGGTTCCACACTGCCAATCTCTTCCTATTGCATCTCTTAAAACAAACTCAATTTTTGGACCATAAAAAGCACCCTCACCTTTATTTATAGTGTATTCTAGTTTTGTTTCTTTAATTGCCTCTAAAAGAGCAGCTTCTGATTTATCCCATACAGCATCATCTCCAACTCTTAGATCTGGTCGGTCTGAGTATTTTAATATTACATTTTCAAATCCCAGGTCTTTATAAATTTCTAAAATTAAATTTGTAACTGATAGGCATTCTTGAGTAATTTGCTCTTCTGTACAAAATATGTGTGCATCATCTTGGGTAAATGCTCTTACTCTTAACAGTCCATGTAATGCACCAGAAGGTTCATATCTATGAACTTTTCCAAATTCCGACATTTTTAATGGTAAGTCTCTGTAACTTTTTAGTCCTTGATTAAACACTTGAACACATCCTGGACAGTTCATTGGTTTTATTGCAAAAACTTTTTCGTCAGGTGTTGTAGATGTATACATATTTGCACCAAATTTTTCCCAATGACCAGATTTTTCCCATAATGTACGATCAAGAATTTCTGGTGTATTTATCTCTTTATATCCTGCGTGATCTTGTTTAGTTCGCATATAAGAGATTAATTTCTGAAAAAGGTTCCATCCTTTTTCATGCCAAAATACAGATCCAGGGCTTTCTTCTCTAAAATGAAATAAGTCCATTTCTTTTCCTAACTTTCTGTGATCTCGTTTTTCAGCTTCTTCAATTCTATTTAAGTATTCATCAAGTTCTTTTTGTGTAGACCAACTGGTGCCATAAACTCTTTGTAACATCTCATTATTCGAGTCTCCTCTCCAATAAGCACCTGATACTTTTGTTAATTTAAAATACTTTCCAATTTTGCCTGTAGAACTTAAGTGCGGACCTCTACACAAATCATGCCATTTTCCATGAAAATATATAGATACCTCTTCGCCTTCAGGAATGGAATTAATTATTTCGGCTTTGTAATGTTCTCCATTATTTTTGAAATGTTTTATAGCATCATTTCTCTTCCAAACTTCTCTATAAGTTTTTTCATTCCTATCAACAATATCTTTCATTTTGTTCTCTATCTTTTCTAAATCTTCTTGCGTGAATGGCTCTTTCCTTGCAAAGTCATAATAAAAACCATCTTCAATCACTGGACCTATTGTTACTTGCGTTCCAGGAAAAAGTTCTTGGACTGCCATTGCTAAAATATGGGCGGTATCATGCCTAATTGTTTCAAGCCCTTCTTTATCTTTTGATGTAAATATCTTTACATTAGAATCTTTTTCAATTTTAAAATCTAGGTCTTTAAGCTGACCATCAACACTAATAATTAATGCTTGCTTTGATAATGATTTACTTATTTTTTCAGCAAGCTGAAAACCAGTTACACTTTCACTAAAACTTAATTGTTTTCCGTCTGGTAGAGTAATATTTGGCATTTAATTAATTAATTTTTTGTACTCTGAATAAGTAGAAAAACACATTTTTTCAACATTAAACTTCGCAGAAACATTTTTTTCTACCCTCTTTTCCCATCTGTTCAATTGTTGATTTATCAAAATTGAAAAACTCAATTATTTTTTTACTTAAATCGTCTGAGTCTCCAGCATCAAATAAGATACCTGTTTTATTATTTACAATAGTTTCTTTCGAGCCACCCAGATTGCTTGCAATAATTGGTTTTTCCATTGATTGTGCTTCCACTGCTATTCTGCCAAATGCCTCAGGTTCAATTGATGTTGATACTATCAAGTCACTAATTTTATAAGCTAAAGGCATATTTTCACAATGATCAACAAATTTTATTTGATCATTCATTCGATACTGTTCTACTAGCCTAATAAGTTTTTTCTTATACAAATCTTTTCCTTGATCACTTCCAAGTATCACTGCTTTAAACGACTTGTGACCTAATTGAATATTTATTTTATTCATGGCTTCAATAAACATTTCGTGACCTTTCCACTCAGTAATTCTTCCAGGTAATAATATTGTTTTTTTTTCAACCTCAAGGTTCCAAGATTTAAACAGTTTATCTTCGTCTTCAGTAAAAGTTGTTGAAGCATCAAAATAATCGATGTTTATTCCTCTAAAAATTACTAGAAATTTTTTGGAGTTATTTAGATATTCCTTATAATTTTCTTTAATATGAGAAAATATAAAATTTGATCCAGCTATAACTAAATCTGATCTTAACATTACAGAATTATAAAATTTTTTGATCTTACTT
Source organism: uncultured Pelagibacteraceae bacterium (assembly GCA_902576045.1). Lineage (GTDB taxonomy): Bacteria > Pseudomonadota > Alphaproteobacteria > Pelagibacterales > Pelagibacteraceae > Pelagibacter. The sequence continues at coordinate 67,908 of CACGTU010000003.1, forward strand.
TTAAAATTATATGTACCATGAAAAGTTGTTACAAATTTTTTTCTAGTAATTTTAGAAGCTAAAAAACATGACCATGCTGGAGCCCTACTCCTAGCGTGAATTATGTCTATATTATAAAAAAAGACAATGACTGAAATCAAAATTGCGTTTAATAACATTATAATAGGGTTTTTAGAGTTTACAGGAAGTCTTATGTATTTTACTTTTTTTTTATTTATGAATTTGGTTAATGGTCCACCATTTGTAATTAAAAATGAGCTACAATTATTTTCAAATAGATAATGTGCTATATCAAAACAACCTGTCTCAGCCCCTCCGTAACCTAATTTTGGTATTACTTGTAGAACTTTTAATTTTGATGACATTAACTGTTGTTATATATTAATAAATAGAGCGTATAAACTTTTATGAACAAGTATAAATTTTTGCAAATTTCTAAAAGCATTAAAATTAGATATCTACATCATAATTCAAGTAATAATTTATATATTGTTTTTCTTCATGGATTTATGTCTGATTTAAATGGTGAGAAACCAAAGATTTTCAAAAGATTTTGTAAAAACAATAAATTAGGCTTTTTAGCAATTGAATATTCTGGGCACGGAAAATCAACAGGTGAGTTTACAAAAGGGAACGTAACAAAATGGACAAATCAAGTCAAAAAAGTAATTAAAAGAGTTTTAAAAAAAAAAGATTTTATACTTATTGGTTCAAGTATGGGTTCATGGATATCTGTCAATCAATTTAAGTTTTTTTCAAAACAGATTAAAGGTTTTATAGGAATAGGATCAGCACCAGAATTTTTAGAGAGGGTAATGTGGAAAAAATTTACAGTCAAAATGAAAAAAGAAACCATAGATAAGGGTGTATACAACCTTAAACATGGTGGTTTTGAATATCCAATTACCTACCAACTTATTAAGGATGGAAGAAAAAATTTAGTATTGAACAAAAAAATTAATTCTAAAATACCTGTAACTCTTTTTCATGGATCAAAAGATGAGGCTGTTCCAGTAATTTTCTCAAAGAAACTTATTAAAATCTTTAACAATGCAAATAAGAAACTTAATATTATTAAAAATGGTGATCACAGCCTTTTTGCAAAAAAATATCAATTAAAAATAATTAGAGAGTTAAAATCAATAATTTCTCAGTACTAATTAGCTTGCAAAGCTTTTGACTGACTTTAATGTTATAGGATTATCTAATTTATCAAGCATTTCTTTTGGACAAACTTGATAAAAGTTTTTTATCTCACCTTCAAAATTATCTAAAATTTTCTTTGCATACTCCGAGTGAGTTTCGCTCACGTGTTCTGAAATGACTTCCCTGAGGTAATTTTTCCAATAATCCGTTTCTGGTATCTGCCAGATAACACTCTCAGAATTTACACGCTTCTCAAAATTATTGTTTTTATCATAAACAAAAGCCATACCACCAGTCATACCAGCAGCAAAATTATCTCCAACATCTCCTAAAATAATAATATTTCCTCCTGTCATATACTCGCATCCATTTGAATCACAACCTTCAACTACGGCTGTGGCACCAGAGTTTCTCACAGCAAATCTTTCTCCTGCTTGTCCAGCTGCAAAGAGTTTTCCAGAGGTAGCACCATACAAAACTGTATTTCCAATTATTGTATTCTCATTTGAAATCAAATTACTCTCGTCTTGTAGTTTTATAGAAATAGATCCACCAGAAAGACCTTTACCTACATAGTCATTTGCATCACCTTTCAAATTCAATTTTAATCCCTTAATTGCAAAGGCTCCAAAAGATTGACCTGCCGAGCCTTTAAAATTCAGTGATAAATAATTTTCATCTAGTTTGTTGTTTCCAAATTTTTTATATAAGTGATAAGAGATTCTTGTACCTACAGCCCTATCAGTGTTTTTAATTTCAAATTCAGTCTCAATTGTTTTATTTTTGATCAATTAATTTTTCTATGTCTGGCCATATTTTTTGATCTAAGGTGTCTGGAACCTCATTGATTTTTGGATGTTCACAATATCTTTTATTTTTTCCAGGATCTGCTTGAACAAAAAGTGGATTTAAGTCTAAGTCATCTAAATTTGGAGATCCTTTGCTAACTTGTCTTAATAAGTCTGTTCTACCAATAACTTCATTCAATGATCTAAATCCTAGTTCAGATAGAATTTGTCTTACCTCTTCTGCAATAAAAGTGAATAAGTTAACAACCTTATCTGGTGTGCCTGTAAATTTTTCTCTTAGTTTTTCGTCTTGGGTGCAAACTCCAACTGGACAAGTATTTGAGTGACACTGTCTAACCATTATGCAGCCCATAGCCACTAAAGCTGTAGTTGCTACTCCAAATTCCTCTGCTCCCATCATCGCTGCAATTACCACATCACGACCTGTTTTAATTCCTCCATCAGTTCTAAGTGTAACTTGGTGTCTTAAGTTGTTTAAAGTAAGAACTTGATTTGCTTCTGTAAGTCCCATTTCCCAAGGTATTCCAACATATTTTACACTTGTTTGAGGGGTAGCCCCAGTTCCTCCTGAGTGACCAGAAATTAAAATTATATCTGCTTTAGCTTTTGCTACTCCAGCTGCAATTGTTCCGATACCTGATGAAGCTACCAACTTCACGCCTACTCTTGCTTTCGGATTTATTTGTTTAAGATCATAAATTAGTTGGGCCAAATCTTCTATGGAATAGATATCATGATGTGGTGGTGGTGAAATTAATGTAACTCCAGGTGTAGAGTGTCTTAATCTTGCAATTTCATTAGTAACTTTGAAGCCTGGTAACTGACCACCTTCACCAGGTTTTGCACCTTGGGCAATTTTGATTTCTATCTCGTTACAATTATTTAAATAATTTATTGTTACCCCAAACCTAGCTGAAGCTATTTGTTTTACTCTTGAATTCGCACTATCTCCGTTTTCTCTAATTTTAAATCTATCTTCGTCTTCGCCTCCTTCTCCGCTACATGAGGCACCCTTTATTCTATTCATGCCAATCGCTAATGTTTCGTGTGCTTCTTTGGATAAAGCACCATGAGACATGCTTCCACTACCAAATCTTTTCATAATCTCTTGCACATTTTCTACTTCATCAATTTTGATTGGATTTTTCGATTTAAAATCTATTAAGTCTCTTAAGCTGATTGGCTGTAGGTTATAAATTCCTTTAGTATATTTCTTATAAACCTCAAAAGAATTTTCAGTAACTGCAGTTTGTAAAAGATGAATTAATTTACCTTGGTATTGATGTGTCTCACCGTTTTTCCTGTAACGGTATATACCTCCAATTGGTAATATATTAGATTGGTTTTCGAATGCTTGTTTGTGAATATTTCTAATTTTTTTTTCAATACCTGTTAGGCCAATTCCAGAGATTTTAGATAGAACACCAGGAAAAAAGTCTTTAACAATTGTTCTACTAAGGCCTACTGTTTCAAAATTACAACCTCCTCTGTAAGAACTAAGAACAGAAATTCCCATTTTTGACATAATTTTTAATAAACCTAAATTAACAGATTTGATAAATCTGGAAACACACTCATCAAAACTTAAATTTCCAAATAATTTTTTTGAATATCTTTCAAATAAACTGTCAAATGCCAAATAAGGATTAACAGTCGTTGCTCCTACACCAATTAAAGTTGCAAATGAATGTGTATCAAGAGCATCTCCAGTTTGGACGTTTATTGAAACGTATCCTCTTAAACCTAATTTTATTAGATGAGTATTTACAGCACCAATACAAAGTAGCATTGGCATTGGTAGCTTTTCACTTGAAATATTTTTATCAGTTAAAATAAGCTGTGTAATTCCCTCTCTTGCTGCTTGCTCTGCTTGATTTTTTAAATTCTCTAAAGTGCTTTCTAAATCTGAATTTTTATCAAATAAACACTCTAAAATTCTTTGATTTTTTTCAAAAAAAATCTATGAACTTATCAAACTGGGAATTCGATAGAACTGGGCTATCTAAAACGTAAATATTTTCTTCAGTAAGATTGTCAAAATCTAATATGTTACCAAGATTCCCAAATCTTGTTTTTAAACTCATCACCTTATTTTCTCTTAAAGAGTCGATTGGTGGATTGGTTACTTGACTAAAATTTTGTCTAAAGTAGTGATACAAAGGTCTATATTTGTCAGAAAGTACTGCTAATGGAGTATCATCACCCATAGATCCAGTTGCTTCTTTTGCATCCTCTGCCATTGGATGTAAAATTAATTCTAAATCTTCTAAACTATATCCAAAACAATGCTGTCTAGTTCTTAACTCTTCATTAAGAAATATATTTTTTTCGTTCTCGATTGGAAACTTTTTATCTAGATCAATTATTTGATTATTAAAATGTTTGTACTCTTTTGCTAAGTAATTTTTAATATTGCTGTTTGTGAATACTTTACCTTTTTCAATTCTTACACCAATTATTTCTCCAGGTCCTAATCTTCCTTTGGTTACAATTTTTTTTTCATTAAGATCTACCATTCCAGTTTCTGATCCAGCAAATAATAATCTATCTCTTGTAACAGTATATCTCATTGGCCTTAGACCATTTCTATCAGTAGCTGCGATTACCCATTCATTGTCTGTCGCTGCTATAGCAGCAGGACCGTCCCAGGGCTCCATAGTGCTGTTAAGAAAATTAAATAGTTGGAGATGATCCTTTGGAAGAACTTTACTTTTTTTTGACCATGCATCAGGTATTAAAAGTAATTTAGCTAAAGGTGCGGGTTGTCCTGAAATATTTAGTAATTCAAATACATTATCTAGCGATGCAGAGTCTGAGTTTCCAGATGGGATTACAGGTTTTAAATTTTCCATATCATCAAATAATGGGCTGTGCATTTCTTGCTCATGAACCTTCATCCAGTTAATATTTCCTTTTAGAGTATTTATCTCACCGTTATGAGCTATTGCTCTAAAAGGTTGTGCTAAATCCCAACTGGGTGCTGTGTTAGTAGAAAATCTTTGATGAAAAATAGCAAATCTTGAAATAAATCTCTCATCTTTAAGATCAGTATAAAAATCTGACAAAGCCTCAGCAAGAAACATTCCTTTATAAATAATTGATTTAGAACTAAACGAACAAATATAAAAGCCATTAAGCTGGTTGTTTAGAGCTTCCTTCTCAATTTTTCTTCTTGTTTCATATAGAACTCTCTCTAAATTTTTACCAATTACTTTTTTATCATTATGTTTGAATAAAACTTGTGTAATCTCAGGTCTTGTATTTTCAGCTTTTTCGCCTAGCACAGAAGGATTTACAGGAACCTGACGCCAACCATAAATATTGAAGTTTTTTTTTGTTAATTCACTTTCTACAATTATTCTACATTGCTCCTGGCCTTGATAATCATTTCTTGGCAAAAAAATCATTCCAACACACAAATCAGAGTCGTCATGTCTGTGGCCAGTTATTTCAATTTTTTCGATGAAAAAATCTTTTGGAATCTCAATATGTATTCCTGCTCCATCACCAGTTTTACCATCTGCATCTATAGCTCCTCGATGCCATACGGCTTTTAGAGCTTGGATTCCATACTCGACAACTTTTCTAGACTTTACTCCCTCTGTTGATGCTACCAGTCCTACACCACAAGCATCATGCTCCATAGTCTCGTTGTAAACAAAATTTTGCTTTAACTGGTTCAGATTTTTTTTATAAATGTTCATTAAGCAACTTTTTGTTTTTGTTTTAATTGAAGATAATTTGAAATTGATAAAGCTGCGTCCCTACCATCTTTAATTGCCCAAACAACTAACGAAGCTCCTCGCACAATATCACCAGCTGCAAAAACACCTGGAATATTTGTTTCCATGGTATCAAAATCAGCTTTAATTGTACCCCATTTTGTGACTTGTAATCTTTCCTCTTGGAATAGTTTAGGCAACTCCTCAGGATCAAACCCTAATGCTTTTATTACTAGGTCGGCTTTGATTTCAAATTCTGAATTTTCTTTTATAATTGGTTTTCTTCTTCCACTTTCATCTGGATCTCCTAGTTCTATCTTGTCTACCAGCAAACTTTCTACTTTATTTGTTCCTTTAAATTTTTTTGGACTACTTAACCAAACAAACTCAACTCCTTCTTCTTCTGCATTAGCAACTTCTCTTGCAGATCCTGGCATATTCACTTTGTCTCTTCTGTATAAACATTTAACAGATTTTGCATCTTGTCTAATTGAGGTTCTAACACAGTCCATAGCAGTATCTCCACCACCAATTACAACTACATCTTTATCTTTAGCATTTAATGTTCCATCATCGAAAAGTTCAACTTTATCTCCTAATCCTTTTTTATTCGAGGCAGTCAAAAAATTCCATCGCAGGAAATATATTACTAAGATCGTTTCCTGGAAGATTTACTTCTCTTGCTTTATAAACTCCAGTAGCAATTAAAATTGCATCATGTTTTTCATTCAACTCTTTTAAAGTAGCATCTTTACCTACCTCAAAGTTGTTTACGAATTGAATTCCACCTTCTTTTAAAAGTTTAATTCTTCTCTCTACAACATGCTTTTCTAGTTTGAAATTAGGGATACCATAAATCAATAGTCCACCAGATCGATCATAACGATCATAAATTGTAACTTGATAACCTTTTTTTCTTAATTCCTCTCCACAAGCAAGTCCTGCAGGTCCAGCCCCAATAATACCAATACTTTGATTAATCTCATTGATTACTTTTATTGGCTTTACCCAACCATTTTCCCAAGCAGTCTCTGTAATATATTTTTCAATTGATCCAATAGTTACAGTACCGTGTCCTGATTGCTCAATAACACAATTGCCCTCGCACAACCTATCTTGGGGACATATTCTCCCACATACCTCTGGCATATTGTTAGTGCTTTGTGATAGTTGATAAGCCTCTTCATGTCTGCCTTCAGCTGTTAACTTAAGCCAATCAGGTATATTGTTGCTTAATGGACAGTGAACTTGACAAAATGGGACTCCACATTGTGAACATCTGCTTGATTGCTCATTTGCTTTTCCTTTAATAAATTCTGAGTAAATTTCTTTAAAATCCTCTTTTCTAGAGTTTTTGTCTCTTTTAGGTGGGTTTTGTTGACCTATCTCAACAAACTTTAACATTTTTTCTGACATTGGAGGGGAGGTATATACTATTGTTAAAGGAGGATAAAGAAAATATAGGTCATATTTACTGACTAATAATTTCCATTTTATTATAAATTTTGCGATTTTTTCACTTTTTACATACTTGATATGCAATTTTGTAATTGCTTTATTTTGGTTAGAATTTGATTATTTATTAATTTCTCAATGATTTCAAAATACATAGAAACTTCCATATTAGCAATAATTCAAGGTTTCTTTGAATTTATTCCAGTCAGTTCTTCTGCACACTTAATTTTAGTTACAAAAATTAATGATTTTCAGACAGCTTCACTACAATTAGATATTTGTCTTCATCTTGGTTCTTTATTAGCAATAATTTTTTATTTTAGAAAAGACTTAATAAACATATTTGAAAACAAATCTTTAGCTGTTTTAATATTATTAGGATCAATTCCTCTAATTTTAGTTGGTTTTATTTTGCACTCAACTGGTATTATAGAAAAATTAAGATCTATAGAAGTTATTGCGTGGACAACTTTGCTTTTTGGATTACTTCTTTTTTTTGCTGACAAACAGACTATTAAAAAAAAAATTGATTTAGATCTTAATTTAAAAAATGTAATTATAATTGGTTTATTTCAAGCCTTAGCTGTTATACCTGGTGTAAGTAGATCAGGTGTGATTATAACAGCCTCACGTTTTTTAAATTTTGATAGAATTGATTCCACCAAAATCGCCTTTTACTTATCTATCCCTGCCCTTGCAGGAGCAAGTGTTCTTGGTATCAGTGATTTAATAAGTGATGAAATCAAATTTGATTTCGTTTTTTTATTATCTATACTTTTATCATTCATAATTTCTTATTTAACAATTAAATATTTTCTTATTTTTGTAAGTAAATTTAGTTTAAACTTGTTTGTTTATTATAGAATTTTTCTAAGTATTATTTTATTTGCACTTATTTACATTTAAACTTTCTTAACGGCTGAAGGAGCAATCTGTGATAAAATCACTGCAAATAATATTAGAAAGCATCCAATAATATTATCCAAATTTAAAATTTGATTAAGGATTATCCAGCCTGCAAGTGCCGCAAAAACACCTTCTAATGAGTATATTATGGCTGCAGGGGCTTCATCGATATTTTTTTGTGCATACATCTGAAGAGTAAAAGCAACACCACCTGATAGAATTCCAGCATAAAGTATAGAACTGTATTCTAAAAGTATTTTTTGTATATCTATTTCCTCAAATACGTAAGCAGCTATTATAGAAAGTGAGAAAACAAAAATAGACTGTAAAGATGCATAAAATATAGGTAAATCAAATTTTTTCATAAATTTTCCCGCAAAAATTATGTGCAGTGCCCAAAATAAAGAGCACAGAATTACCAATGCATCGCCTAACATTATTTGTGAGTCTGAAAAATTACTTAGTAAATAAACTCCGATTATACACATTGCTATTGAGGGCCAGATACTCCAGTGAACTTTGATTTTATAAAAAAAAAAATAACAATATTGGAACAATCGGGACGTAGAAAATTGTAAAAAATGCTGCATTAGCAATATTGGTATATTGTAAAGCAGCTTGTTGGAGCGAAGTACCCAAAAATAGAGATACTCCCATAAACATATAATATTTAAAAAAAAGTTTTTTGTTTGAATTAATTTCAGAGATTATTTTTTTTCTCTCAATTATTAAAGCAACTGGAAGCATAAAAAGAAAACCAACAAAAAACCTAGCAGAGTTAAAAGTCAGTGGACCAATGTTATCCATTCCAGTATCTTGTGCAATAAAAGCTGTTCCCCAAATAAAGGTCGTTATTAGAGCACAAATTAATGATGCTGATTTACTCATTTTGATTTAAATTTAATTAATTATGCTGTTCATTCTACAACAGCTATCAAAGTCTTCCTTGTTGATATAACAGCCAGCCATTTTTCTCTTTCCACTAAATGACCCTCTTCCATGCATTACTCTCCAATTATTAAATATCAAAAGTTCTCCTGGTCGTAATATATGTCTCCACTGATATTTTTTACTATTAGCTAATTGGTCGAATTTTTTTATCGCATTATAAAATTCTAATGTTGATTTATATGGTAAGTCAATGGGAGCTCTATCATAATTATTAAAACTCACTTGTACAATTTCTTTATGATTATTTAATCTAAAAATTGGCCTCTCCGCTTCAAGATCAACACCATCTCCTAAATATTTACCTTTTACTTTTATTTCTGTGAGAGTTTTAAACAATTTTTGATGATTTTTTTTTAACTCTCTTGCTATAGATAAACCATCAACCATAATTGATGCTCCTCCTTTTGCATTATACTTACAACAAAGTAGTAATTGCAATCCAGGCGCATCATTACTGTATGTTGAGTCTGTATGTGGTCTTAACTCTTCTTGTGAATATGCGCTGTCAGCTTTTTTATTATCTGACTCAAAAGTCCATAGACCACCAAAAATTGAATTTCTTACATAACCTATTTTATTAGCGATTTTATTTACTGATTTAAGATTTGGCTTACAATTTTTTATAACTGCAAAACCGTATTTATGTAAACTCTCTAGCAAGTTTAAGAAATTTTTATTTTTGTCTATTTTATTGTAATCAATATAAATCTGGTTTTTGATATCACGAGCTATCCATGGTTTAATATTTTTCTTTAATTGCTTTTTCTCTGAATAATTCAACAGAAACTTATACGAATATTGTGCTGGCGAAGATGAATCTGACCAAGTTATACTTAAAAGTTTTCCATTTTCTAAAATTTTGCCCTTAACTGCCTTCAAATCTGGCGCTAGATTAGCTGTAAAAGTCTTTCTTTGGTTTGTTCTAAAATCCCAATTTTCGGTATTTTTGATATGATCACGCAACCATACATTGGGATATATTTTTGATTTTCTGTTCACAAAAAAAATTTCAACATTTTTTTTTTTTAATTTGAAATTTTTAATCATTTTCTTTTGTATTAAATCGCCAATTTGTAAGCAAAATTTTTCCCTAAATTATCCTTCAGTTCGTTATTAAATCTTGCAGCTTCGGCACCATCAATTATTCTATGATCATAAGATAAAGATAAAGGTAAAACAGTTCTGGTCATAAATTTATTATTAATATATATTTGTTTCTTATAAGATCTACCAATACCGAGAATAGCTACCTCTGGCAAATTGATTATAGGAGTAAAAAAAGATCCTCCTATTCCTCCAAGGCTCGTGATTGTCATAGATCCTCCAAAAAATTCTTTTTTATTAATTTTTAATTCTCTGCAATCATTACTTACTTTTTTTAATTCATCCCCTAGCTGTGCAATATTCTTTATGTCAGCATTTCTAATTTTTGGAACCATAAGCCCATTAGGGGTATCTACTGCAATACCTATATGAAAATATTTTTTAAGTGTAATTTTTCCTTCCTCAATATTGTCTATGGAGGCGTTAAAATTTGGAAACTTTTTTAGTGTAGAAACCAAAGCTTTTATGATGAATGCTAAAGGTGTTATTTTCTTTTTTTTACCCGTGTAAATATCTGTTAAAGACTCCCTGAATTCGTCCATTTCAGTTATATCAGCTTCATCGTGGTTCGTCACATGAGGTATTTTATTCCAAGAATTTGTTAAATGAGGAGCTGCTATTTTTTTTATCCTGGAAAGATATTTTGTCTCTACAGCTCCAAATTCTGAATGTTGATATTCATCTTTAATCTCACCTTTTTTTTCGTAGTTTTCATACTTAGGAGGCTTGCTAATTCTATCAGCAACAAATTTTTTAACATCACTTTCTACAACTCTGCCTAATCTCTCTGACCCCTTAATTTCTGATACATCTACTCCTAATTCACGGGCAAATTTTCTTGCTTTTGGACTAGCAAGAGTTGCTGAGTTTTGATTATTTGAGGAAATATTTACCTCTTCACTTTTATTTATATTTATAGGAGCTTTTATTTCTTTTTTATTTTCATTTTTAATTTCAGAAATATTTTTAATTGTTTTTTGTTTTTCTTCTTCAGATGCGATAATAGCTATTAAACTTCCTTCTGATACTTTATCTCCGATTTTCACATTTAATTTTTGAATTTTGCCTGAAAGTAAACTGGGTATCTCAACACTTGATTTATCACTTTCAATTGTGATCAAAGGATCATTTTTTTTTATAAAGTCACCTTCGTTTACTAGGACTTCAATTACCTCAACATCTTTGAATTCTCCAATATTTGGAACTATAAGGTTTTTATCTTCCATTATAATTTGGTTGGCATTGGTTTTGCCTGATCAATTTTATATTTTTTAATTGCATCCTTGACGTATTTTGATGCAATTAGTTGCTCATTAGCTAATATGCTTAATCCATATGTAACTATATGTTCTTTATCTACTTCAAAAAATTTTCTTAAATTTTTTCTCGTATCGCTTCTTCCAAACCCATCTGTGCCGAGTGAGTAAAAGCTTTTCGATACATAAGGTCTGATTTGATCAGAATTCATCCTCATATAATCTGAAGCCGCAAGTATAGGTCCTCCGGTTTTACCAAGACACTTTTCAAGATAGGTTATTTTTTTTTCTTTATCAGGGTTCAACAAATTATATCTTTCTACCTCTAATCCATCTCTTCTAAGTTCATTAAAACTAGTAACACTCCAAATTTCACTGTCTATTTCGTAATCATTTTGAAGAATTTCTGCAGCAGAAATCATTTCTCTTAAAATAGCTCCAGAACCGAGAAGTTGAATTTTATTTTTTTTGTGTTTTGAAAAATCCTTTATCCTATACATACCTTTTAAAATTCCATCTTCACACCCTTTTGGCATTTCAGGATGAGAGTAATTTTCATTCATAGTAGTTATGTAATAAAAAATATTCTCATTATTCTCATGCATTCTTTTAAGGCCTTCTCTAAATATGACTGCTAACTCATAATGAAATGTTGGGTCATATGAAATACAGTTGGGAATAGTGGAAGCCAATAAATGACTGTGTCCATCTTGATGCTGCAAACCTTCACCAGCTAAAGTTGTTCTACCTGCTGTAGCACCAATTAAAAATCCTCTAGCCTGACTATCTCCGGCTGCCCAAGCAAAATCTCCTGTTCTCTGAAATCCAAACATTGAATAGAATAGATATATTGGGATCATCTCTATATCATGATTTGTGTAAGATGTTCCTGCTGCTATCCATGAAGACATAGCACCTGCCTCATTAATACCTTCCTCTAGCACTTGACCACTTTTTTCCTCTCTATAAGAGCTCAATTGAGCTGCATCTTCTGGTTCATATTTTTGGCCTTCGTGTGCATAGATACCAATTTTTTGAAAGAATCCTTCCATTCCAAACGTTCTTGCTTCATCAGGAATTATTGGAACTAATTTTTTTGCAACATGTTTATCTCTTAATAAACTTGTTAACATTCTGACTAATGCCATTGTGGTGGACATTTCTTTTTCTCCAGTTGATTTTGTCATAGTGTCAAAAATATTTTTTTCTGGCGTTTTAATTGGTTTAGAAAAAGTTGTTCTCTCTGGGATAAAGCCTCCTAAGTCATATCTACGCTGTTTTAAGTATTTTATTTCAGGTGAATTTTCGTCAGGTTTAAAATATTCTATATTTTTAACCTGTTGATCGCTTAAAGGGACATCAAACCTATCTCTGTAATACATTAAGTCATCAACATCTAATTTTTTTTGTTGATGTGTAGTATTTACACTTTCACCAGATTTACCCATCCCATATCCTTTTATTGTTTTTGCAATAATAACAGTTGGGCTGCCTATGTTTTTTACAGCTTTATCGTAAGCTGCATAAACTTTATGGGGATCGTGACCACCTCTGTTTAGTCTCCAAATATCTTTATCTGACATTGCAGATACCATTTGAAAAGTCTCTGGAAATTTTCCAAAAAATTTCTCTCTTACATACAAACCATCTCTTGCCTTAAATGCCTGATATTCACCATCAATAGTTTCATTCATTAATTTAACAAGATGACCAGATTTATCATTGGCTAATAAAGAGTCCCAATAAGATCCCCAGATAACTTTAATAACATTCCAGCCTGCACCTCTAAATATTCCTTCTAGCTCTTGGATAATTTTACCGTTTCCTCTGACTGGTCCGTCAAGTCTTTGAAGATTACAATTCACTACGAATATTAAGTTATCTAATTTTTCTCGAGCTGCTAGACCAATTGCACCTAATGATTCTGGTTCATCCATTTCACCATCACCAAGAAAAGCCCAAACTTTTCTCCCTTCGTCTTTGATTAAACCTCTATTAATTAGATATTTCATAAAACGAGCTTGGTATATTGCTAGCATAGGACCTAGTCCCATTGAAACAGTTGGGAATTGCCAAAAATTAGGCATTAGCCAAGGGTGAGGGTATGAAGACAGTCCACCTTTATTAACTTCTTGTCTAAAACTGTCTAATTGTTTTTCGTTTAGTCTACCCTCTAGAAAAGCTCTTGCATACATGCCTGGAGCGCTGTGACCTTGAAAATAGATTAAGTCTCCTCCAAAATTATCACTTTTTGCTCTCCAAAAGTGATTCATCCCAACATCATATAAGGTTGCAGCTGATGCAAAAGTTCCTATGTGGCCACCTAATTCAGGAAATTTTTTGTTAGCTCTGACAACCATTGCTGCTGCATTCCATCTAATTAATGATCTTAACCTCCTCTCAATATTTTGGTCACCGGGAGATTTCGTTTCTTCCTCTGGAGGAATTGTATTTATATATGGAGTGCTTTGGGTGTAAGGAATTTTTGAACC